>DASZZT010000062.1:0-8679 GCA_035543275.1 Luteimonas sp.
CCTCTGTGCACCCGGCGTGGCAGGCGTCAGGGGCGCAGGCTGGATTGGAACAGGGCTGGCCAAGCGCACACCGGGGGAGCACAGGGGCCGAATGTCGGGGGACATTCGGCCCTTTTTTTGTGTTCGTCGTTGTCTGGTCGACCCCGCCGACGCGCCGAGGTGGCGTCGGCGAAATGGCGCCGACGCCCGACGGGGGAGCGGAACAGGGGGGATCCGGGATTCCCCGCCGGGCGTCGACATGGAACTTGCGCGGAACGCGTCGGAATGCGACGCAGCCGGTCAAACGCGGCTAGCTTGCGACTACTGGAGCGGCAGCGCAAGCGGGATCACGGAATCCGTTTGCGACGCACGTCACGGCCCGGCTCCCGTGTCGAACTGCGGGGAATGCTGCCAGCGTCGGGTGATCCGGACCGCTGCATCGGCGGACGCGGCGATGGCGTCGCGTCCGCCGAACGCTGCGGTTGCAACGGCGCAGCCACGCCCGGCTGGCGCAGGCGGCCGAGATCGCGCCATGGCGGCTGCCGGTCGCCATCGTCGCGGCCACGGTGATCACCATCGTGGTCGCCGTCGTTGTCATGCCCGTCGTCGTGCCGCGGCGGTCGCACCACGATCACCGGCGGCCGGCGCGGATAGTAATGGCGGTAGGGGTCGTAATAGCCACCATAGGGGTAACCGTAGCCGCCATACCCACCATAAGGGTAACCATAGCCACCATAGCCACCGTAGGGGAAGCCGTAGCCGCCATAGCCATGCTGGAAACCAAAGCTGCCGCTCCAGCCGCCGGGGTAGCCATAGCCCATGCTGCCGTAGGGCGAGCCATAGTCGCGGTATTGGACCTGAGGCTGGCCGTAGTAGTAGTCGCCATTACCGCCACGATACTGGTAGCCACTGGTGACACAGCCGCCGAGCATCGCGATGGCGAGGGCGGGAAGCAGGATTTTGCGGACCATGATGGTTCCCCTTGTGCGGGACAGCGTCAGCATCGGCGCGCCGCGTTGAATACGTGCTTAATCCCCGCCGGCGATTGCGTATGGATGCTGAACGGTTTGCGCCGGCAGCGATGCGATGCCAGCATCCTCCTCTTTGCGACGGATCACCATGGCGCTGCACCAAGCCTCCGGACGCTGGCGACTCGGCCTCGGGTTGACCCTGGCCACCGCGCTGTTCTGGTCGACCTTGCCGATCGCGCTGAAGGTCGCGCTGGAGATTCTCGATCCGATCACCCTGACCTGGTTCCGGTTCCTGGTCGCCGCGTTGTTCACGGCCGCGTGGCTGGGCCTGCGCGGCGGCTTGCGTGGCTACGGTGGGCTGTCGAAGAAGCATGTCTGGATGCTCGGCGCCGCAGCCCTGCTGCTGCTCGGCAACTACGTGTTTTATCTGCTCGGCGTGCAATACACGACGCCGGCCAACGCGCAATTGCTGATCCAGCTGGCGCCGCTGCTGATGACGCTGGGCGGGATCTGGGTGTTCGGCGAACGCTTCCGCGCCGCGCAATGGTTCGGATTTGCCCTGCTGGTGATCGGCATGGCCCTGTTCTTCTGGGACCAGCTCATCGCGGCGGCGCGGTCACCGGGCTACGTGCTGGGATCGCTGCTGGTGATCGTCGGTGCGATCGTCTGGGCCGGCTACGCGTTGCTGCAGAAACAACTGCTGTTGCGACTGGGCTCGATGCAGATCCTGCTGCTGATCTATGTGGTCGCGAGCGTGGTGCTGCTGCCGTTCTCGCAGCCGTCGGCACTGCTGCGGCTCGACGGCCTGCACTGGATGATGCTCGGTTACTGCGCGCTCAACACGATCGGCGCGTACGGCGCGTTCGCCGAGGCGCTGGCGCACTGGGAAGCCTCGCGGGTGTCGGCGATCCTCGCCACCACGCCGTTGCTGTGCATCGGCGCGGTGTCGCTGGTGCATGCCTGGTGGCCGCAGCTGCTGGCGCCGGAACGGATCAGTGCGCTCGGCTGGCTCGGCGCGGCGCTGGTGGTCGCCGGCTCTGCGGCCGTGAGTTTGCTGGGACGGCGCCGTGGCCCTGTGGCAGATGAAGTCCCATGACGCTCGGTCTAGCTGACATCCTCGCCGCCGCAGCGCGGATCGCGCCGCACGCGCACGTCACGCCGGTCCTGCGTTCGCGCTCGCTCGACGCGCTGGCCGGCTGCGAGTTGCATTTCAAGTGCGAACAACTGCAGCGGGCAGGTGCGTTCAAGTTCCGCGGCGCCTGCAACGCGGTGTGGTCGCTGTCCGACGACGAGGCCGCGCGCGGCGTGGTCACGCATTCCTCCGGCAACCACGGCGCGGCGCTGGCGCTGGCAGCGCGCACGCGCGGCATCGCCTGCCACGTGGTGGTGCCCGAAGGCGCGGTGCGCTCCAAGCTGGTCGCGATCACGGCCTACGGCGCCATCCTCCACCGCTGCGCGCCGACCATTGCCGCGCGCGAGACGATGTGCGCGCAGGTGCAGCAGGCGACCGGCGCCGAGCTCATACATCCCTACACCGATCCGCGCGTGATCGCCGGCCAGGCGACCGCCGCGCTGGAACTGTTGAACGAGGACGGCGCATTCGATGCGCTGCTGGTGCCGGTCGGCGGCGGCGGCCTCGCGGCGGGCAGCGCGATCGCGGCGGCGGCGATCGCGCCGCGCACGCGCGTGTTCGCGGCCGAGCCCAGCGGTGCTGCCGATACCTACGCTTCGCTGCAGCGTGGCGAACGCGTCGTCGATATCGTTCCCGACACCATCTGCGATGGCCTGCGCGGCACCCTCGGTGCGCCGAACTTCGCGCTGCTGCAGGCGCATCGCGTCACGGTGCTGACCGTCGACGACGCCGACACCATCGCGGCGATGCGCCTGCTGTGGCAGCGCGGCAAGCTGCTGGTCGAGCCATCGTCGGCGATCGCGTTCGCCGCGGTGCTGGCGCAGCGCGAGCGATTCGCCGGGCAGCGGGTCGGGATCATCCTGTCCGGCGGCAATGTCGACCTGGATGCGTTACCGCAGCTGTTTGCGCTTGCAATACAGGACTAACGGCCGCTCGAGTCCGCTCCGCTAGAATCGCGCTGTTCCCTTCGGTCGACCATCGTATGCGTGCACTGCTGCGCTCCCCCACCGCCTGGATCGCCGCGCTCGCGATTGTGCTGGCGCTGCTGTTTCTCGGCAGCCGCGGCATCTGGGATCCGGACGAAGGCCGCTATACCAACGTCGCCCTGCACATGCTCGACAGCGGCGACTGGGTTGATCCGCGCCGCAGCGCCGAGGTCAACCACTGGACCAAGCCGCCGCTGACCTACTGGGCGATCGCATCGAGCGTCGCCGTGTTCGGCCACAACGCCTGGGCGGCGCGGTTGCCGGCGGCGCTGTCGTACCTGCTCTGCGTCTGGCTGGCGTGGCGGATCGCGCGGCGGCTGGCGCCGGGCAGCGAGGCGCAGGCGGCGTTGATCTACGCGACGATGCTGTTGCCCTTCGGCGCGGCGCAGATGATCACCACCGATTACGTACTCGCGGCGTGCGAGACCTTGGCGCTGTGGGGATTCGTCGAGGCGCGCTTCGGTGGGCATGCGCGCAAACGTTGGCTGGCGTTGATGTGGGCGGGGTTTGCGCTGGCATTCCTGGCCAAGGGGCCGCCGGGATTGCTGCCGCTGCTGGCGGTACTGGCGTTCGATGTGCTGACGCCCGGCCGGGTGCGGCCGCGCGCCCTGCAATGGTCGGGACTGCTGCTGTTCGTTCTGATCGCGCTGCCGTGGTACGCAGCGGTGATGCTGCGCAACCCCGGCTTGTTCGACTACTTCCTTGGCAACGAAGTCGTCGACCGGTTCGCGACCAACGATTTCGCCCGCCACGGCGAGTGGTACGGCTGGATCGCGATCTACCTGCCGACGCTGCTGATTGGCACGCTGCCGTGGACGCCGGCGTTGTTGCGCTGGGCGCGATCGCTGCCGGCGTCGGTGCGTAGTTGGCGTACATCTTCCCATCGCGCCGCCGATGGCGCCGGATTATTGCTGGCGCTGTGGTTGCTGCTGCCGCTGCTGGTGTTCTGCATCTCCCGCTCGCGACTGCCGCTCTACATCCTGCCGCTGTTCGTGCCGTTGGCGGTGCTCGCCGCGCGACAGCGCATGCATGAAGGCAAACCGTTGCCGCGCTGGCGCTGGCTGCTGCTGTGGGCGGTGTGCCTGCTGGCGCTGAAGTTCGCGACGTCGCTGTGGCCGACGCACAAGGATGCGCGTGCCTGGGCCGAGGCGATCCACGCGCGCGCGCCGGGGGCGATCAGCCAGGTCGAGATCGTCGAGGACATGGCGCGCTACGGCTTGCACCTGCATCTCGGCACACAGGTCGAGAAGTTGTCGCTGGAGGCCATCGCGCAACCGCGCTTCAATCCGGAATACGACGCGAACGTCAGCGTCGCGCTTGGCGACAATTTCGACCCGGACGCGATCTGGATCACCAAGGAAGGTGATTTCGCGCGGGTCCGGGCGCGGTTGCAGGTGCTGGGCTACATGGCGATCGTGCAGGGCGCGCCGTACCAGGGCCGCGTCATCTTCCGCGCGAGGCGGCAAGGCGCGCATCCGTAACCCGGGATTCCTGCGGGAAAGCCCTACGGCCGCGTCGCGTTTGTGTGATCGTAGTCGAGGCGTGTAAGGCCTTCGTCGAGCAACAAGCGCGTCATCGCCGCGCGTTCGGTTTGCGGCCGCGTCTGCACCGCATCCAGCATCCAGCGCAACGACTGGCAACGCGCAGTGCGCGCCGCAGAGTCGTTGCCGTCCGCGTTCAGCCCGGCGATGAAACCGTCGTGCAGGATCGCCGCGGTGACGCCGGCGGCCTTGAGCGACTGCCGTGCGGCCGCCGCGTCATAGGGCTGTGGCGATGATTGCATCGCCGCAACCAGCACGTTGGCCACCGCGTTCGCGAAACGGGTCTGGCTGTCGGGTCTAAGCCGCGACGCCACCGCATTCAGGCCGGTGAGGCTGCGGTCGGCCTGTGGATCGAACAGGCCGCACAGCGCCTGTGCCTCGTTGGGCGATTGCGCCGCGGCGTGCACCGCCTGGAACAAGCCGTCGATCTCGCGATCCGGCGCGCGCAGCAGCAGGTCGCCGCCCGCGGACAACACCGAGGGATCGAGCGACCACGCGCCGGCATCCGTCTGTTGCGCCGCAGCGGGCGCCAGCAACAACGACAACACCAACGCGATTTCGGTCTTGAACTTGTGTGTGCTGTGCATGTGCGTGTCCTCCGGCGATGCAGCGCAATCTAACCGGCGGATGCTGAACCGGTCAGCGTCGACGCACCGGGATGCGGTCGGCCGGGAACTGCGCGATCTCGGCGCCGGCCTCGCGGATCGGTGCGCCTGCTGCGGGCGCCCAGGCCATCGCGGTGATGACTTCCCAACTCGCGGGCAGGTGCCCGTCGGCGCGGCGTTCGGCTTCGTAGGCCTCTGCCACACGCGCGAAACGCGCCTTGCCGGTCAGCGTGGCGCGGCGTGAGCGCAAAGCATTGGTCGCGCCGATCGCGCGCAATTCGCGCATCAGCGCCGACAGATCCGGATAGCTTGTAGCCAGCGAATCGCGATCGAGCACCGGATCGCGGAAGCCGGCGTGCATCAGCGCGTCGCCGAATTGCGCGATCGACGCGAACGGGCTGACGTGGGGCGCGGCGTCGGCATGGGCGAAGGCGTCGCGCAGTTCGCGCAGCGTGTCCGGGCCGAAACTGGAGACCAGCAGCAGCCCGCCGGGCTTGAGCACGCGACGGAACCCGGCGAACACCGCCGGCAAGTCCTCGATCCATTGCAGGCACAGGTTGGAGAACAGCACGTCGATGGTGTTGTCGGCCAATGGCAGCGCGCGCGCGTCGGCGCAGAGGCGATCGACCGGCTTGCGCAATGGTCGCCACGACGACTTTGCGGCCCGCAGCATCGGCAGTGCGAGGTCGAGCGCGAGCACCCGCGCGCGTGGCCAGCGCAGGCGCATCACCGCAGCCGCGCGGCCCGGGCCGCAGCCCAGATCGAGCACGATTTTCGGCTCGTGGTCCTTGAGATAGTCCAGCGATTCCAGCAGCCGCGCCTCGACTTCATGCTGCAACGCGGCCGCCGCGTCGTAGCTTTTAGCCGCGCGCGAAAACGCGTGGCGGATGTGGCGGGTGTCGAACAGCGTGCTGTCGAACGGCATGCTCATGCCGCCGCCAGAAAACCGGCGAGTCGCGTGGCGACCGCGTCGGCATGGGTCAGGAACGGCGCGTGCCCGGCATGCTCGATCATCGCGAATTGTGCCGCCGGCGTGAGCGCGGCAGCATCGCGCATCGCGCGCGGATCGACCAGGCGATCGCGGCGTCCCGCCAGCCACAGGCTCGGCACGGCCAGGCCCGGCAGTACGCCGCGCAGGTCGGCGGTTTCCAGCAGCACCAGGCCATCGGCGAGCACCTGCGCGGCCGGCTCGCCGCGCGCGAACAGGTCGTCGCGCAGCGCGCGGATCTCGTCCTTGGCATGCTCGGAGCCGAATGCTTCCAGCGCGACGAAGCGGTCGAGGGTGCCGCGGTAGTCGTCGTGCAGACCGCTGGCGAAGTCGCGGAAGATCTCCGCCGACACGCCGTACTTCCAGTCAGCGCCGCGCACGAAGCGCGGGCTCGCGCACAGCATCGCCAGTTTCGGTATCTGCCGAGGCATTGTGGCTGCGGCCTGCAACGCGACCAGGCCGCCAAGCGACCAGCCACACCATGGCGCGCACGGCACCACGGCGGTGACGGCGGTGACGCAAGCAGCCAAGGTCATCGGCACGTCGACGTCACGACTCAGGCCGTGACCGGGCAGATCGACCACATGCAAGGTGAAACGATCGCGCAAGCGCGCAACGAGTGGCCCAAACACGCCGCCGTGCATCGCCCAGCCATGCAGCAGCACCAGCGGCGGACCGCTGCCGATCACTTCAACGTGCAAGCCCGATGTTGCCAGCAACGTCATGCGCCGCGATCCGTGCGCAACGCCTGCGTCTGCGGCCGGCTACCGGCCGCCGGCCGCGCCACCACCCAGGCGAAGGCAACAATCCCGACGATCACCAGCAGCGCGCCCCACAACGCCACGCCATGCGGCCACGCCTCGTGTAGCAACCACACGCCGAGCACGGTGGCGAACAGCAACTCCGCCGCCTGCATCGCCTCGGTCGCGCCGAGTGCGACCGGGTTGTCGCGGACCATGCCGGTGGCCTGGAAGTACAGGATCGTCGCGATCACGCCGGCACTCAGCGCCACCCCCGCGGCGAACGCGACCTGCGTTGCCGAGGGCGCGCCCGCATGGTGCCAGGCGAAGGCCGCCACCAGCCACCACAGCGGCTGGCTTGCCAGGGTCATGCCGAACACGCGTTGGGTGGCATTGAGCGGTTCGCCACTGCGCTCCAGGTGCAGCAGCAACAACCGGTTGCCGAGCGGATACAGCACCGCGGCGCCGAGCACGCACAGCAATGCGAGCCACGCCGCGCGATCGAGCCGTCCATCGAAGTGGCCGAACTGCATCAGCAGCACGCCGGCGATGATCAACGCGCCGACCGCGCCGCCGGCGCGCGGAATGCGTCGGCGCGCGTCGCGATAGAGCAACGGGGCGCACAACATGCCGGCGATCACGGTGAACTGGAAACTGCCGGCGACCAGCCATGCCGGCCCGCTCGCGGCGGCGTACGCCAGCAACAGGTAGAACAGCACGAATCCAATCGTGCTGCAGCGCAGCCACGCCCATGGGTGCGCGCGCAACGCACGCCACACCGGCGCGATCCCGCCCTGCCACGGCATCAACGGCAGCAGCATCGGCAAGGTCAGCAGATAGCGCAGCGACGCCGTCCACGCCCAGTGGCCGCCATCGTTCGCGATCGCGCGATTGAGCACATAGGTCAGGGTGAAGAACAGTGCCGACAGCAGCGCGATCGCGACTGCGGCGAGTGCGCGCCGGGTGTCGTGGGTGGCCGCATTCAAACCGCGGCTCCGACGTGCGCGACCGCTGCCTCCAACGCCGCCAACAGCGCATCGATCTGCAATACGCCGTGGCCGGCGCTGAGGGTGATGCGCAGGCGCGCGCTACCTTCGGGTACGGTCGGCGGGCGGATCGCGGCGACCCAGAAGCCGCGCTCTTCCAGTGCCGCAGCGAGCGCGGTCGCGCTGCGATCATCGCCGCACAACAACGGCTGGATCGGCGTGTCCGATGGCAACAGCGACAGTCCGCGTTGCGTCGCACCGGCGCGGAAATGCGCGATCGACGCCCGCAGCTTGTCGCGCCGCCATTGTTCCTTGCGCGCAAGTTTCACCGCTGCCAGCGATGCGGCGGCCTGCGCCGGCGGCAATGCCGTGGTGTAGATGTAAGGCCGCGCGGTTTCGGCAAGGTGGCCGATCAATGCATCGTCGCCGACGACGACCGCACCGTAGCCACCCAGCGCCTTGCCAAGTGTCGCCAGCTGCAGCGGAACCTCGGCGACACCGAGCCTGGCCGCAGCGACGCTGCCGCGACCATCCGGACCGAGCACGCCGACGCCGTGGGCATCGTCGACGTACAACATCGCCCGCTGCGCACGCGCGACCAGCGCCAGTTGTCGCAGCGGCGCGACATCGCCGTCCATGCTGAAGACGCCGTCGGTCGCAAGCAGCGCCGCGCCGTCCGGCAGGCTGCGCAATTGCCGCAGCGCGCCTTCGGCATCGGCGTGCGGGTAGCGCCGCAGGCGGCAACCGGCGA
>DASZZT010000063.1:0-1602 GCA_035543275.1 Luteimonas sp.
CCGGCGACGCGCCGCGCCTGCAGGAACTTGCCACCCCAATATCCGCCATCCAGGCTCGATACCTCGACCGTCTTGCCGGTGCGGGGCGCGTGCACGAAGCGGCCCTCGCCGACATAAATGCCGACATGGCTGACCCGGCCCCTACGGCCGAAGAACACCAGGTCGCCCGGCGACAGGTCGCTGCGATCGCTGACAAGCTGGCCGCTGGTCGCCATCTCGCGGGAGACGCGCGGCAGCTCGATGCCCAAGGCAGTCTTGAAGACGTAACCGACCATGCCGCTGCAGTCGAAGCCAGAAGTGCCGGTGCCACCCCAGCGGTATGGCGTGCCGAGCAGCGCGAGCGCGCGCTTGAGCAGGGTCTGGATGCGGCCACCGGACGCGGGCTCAGCGGTCGTGGCGGTCACCGGTTGCGAGACGATCAGGCGATTGATGTCTCCGGCGAACAGGATCGCGCGATCCGGCAGCGGCAGTGCATCGCTCACCGCTGGGCTGACCGGAGCGACGGTGCTTGCCGACGCCATGGTGCTGACGGCATCTGGCGTGGCCTGTTGCGCGAACGCCGGCGTGCCGGCGCAAAACAGCGCCGCACAGACCAGCAGGGAGCAGGGAAAACGCAGGAAGCCCGGAAGCGGGCGGCGGTGGGCGGCAGAGCGGCCGGCGATGGGGTCGTTTGTCGTCACGCGGGTTTCACGACTGTGAGCACCGGGTGATGGTGCCCGACGAATCCGCTGCGTAGGTTCAAATTCCGTTAGGGGAACGTGAAGAAGTATGTGATTTTCCTCACAATTTTGGCCCTGCCTGGGTTCTGTTCAGGGCAGCACGCGTTTGGCGCCGCTGTAGTGGTCGCGCCAGTACGGGCCATCCAGACGGTCCAGACGGACCGTGCCGCCGCTGCTGGGCGCATGCACGAAGCGGCCTTCGCCGACATAGATGCCGACGTGGCTCACCTGCCCGTCGCTGCCAAAGAACACCAGGTCGGCTGCGGTCAGCCGACGCGGATCGATCCGCGGACCTTGCCAGGCGGCGAGATCGTGTGAGGTGCGCGGCAGGCGCAGGTCGAGCATGTCGCGGTAGACGTAGTTGACCAGTCCGCTGCAGTCGAACCCGCCTTCGGGCGTGTTGCCGCCGTAGCGGTACGGGGTGCCGACCAGGCTGATCGCGCGCATCAGCACTGCGTTGGCGGCGGCCGGGTCTGCCGGTGCGTTGGCCGGCCAGGCCCGTGCCGGCATGGCGGCGTCGCGTCGCGTCGGCCGCACGGCGTCATGGCCGCAGGCAACCAGGGCCAGCGTCAGCAATGCAGCAAGGAAAAGGATTCGACCGGCGCGCGCTGGCATAGGGCAAGGGGAGCCGGGATAATGCGCGGCCCCTTCGACATGGCTCAGGACAGGCTTCATTCGGCTGCATCTTGGCCGATTCTGCGCAGTGCGCACAAGCGGCCGAGCCACATCCACCGGAATCCTCATGAAGATCGAGAAAGACCGCGTCGTCCGCTTCCATTACACAGTGTCCGAGCAGGGCCAGCCGTCGCTGGAGAGTTCCGAGGGCCGCGAGCCGCTGGCGATCATGATCGGCCACGGCAACATCATCCCGGGCCTGGAGCAG
>DASZZT010000064.1:0-9610 GCA_035543275.1 Luteimonas sp.
GCGACCGCGCGCGGCACCTTGCACAACGCCGACGTGCTGGTGCACGACGGCCGCATCAGTGCCGTAGGCAACGGTCTTGCAGCCGGTAATGCGACGGTGATCGACGCGCAGGGCGCGCCGCTGACGCCGGCGCTGTTCGGCGGCATCACCGACATCGGCCTGGAGGAGATCTCGGCCGAAGACCCGACCACCGACAGCTCGCTGGCCTTGGGCGACGGTGCCAAGCACATGACGGTACGGCCGGAGTTCGACGTGACCCTGGCCTACAACCCGGACTCGGTGCTGGTGCCGGTGGCGCGCATCGAGGGCATCGGCTGGACTTTGCTCGGGGCCAACGCCAGCGCCGGCGGTTCGATCATCGGCGGCCAGGGCGGCGTGGTGCGGCTCGACGGCAGCATTGATCCGATCGGCCCGCGCGTGCTGTTCGTCGATCTCGGCGGCGGCGCCGCCGGACTCACCGGCGATTCGCGCGCGGCGCAGTGGATGATCCTCGACCAGCTGATCGACGAGGTGCGCGGCCGCATCGGTCCTGACTCGAACATGGCGCTGCTCACACCGGCTGGCCGCAGCACGCTGGCGAAATACATCGGCGGCGGCGGACGGGTCATGGTCGGGGTCAACCGTGCCGCCGATATCCACCAGTTGTTGCGCTGGGCGAAGCGGCACGACGTGCGCGTCGCCATCGCCGGCGGCGCGGAAGCCTGGAAGCTGGCGTCGCGGATCGCCGCGGCGAAGGTGCCGGTGTTCGTCAATCCGTTGCACGACCTGCCTGCCGACTTCGACCAGATCGGCGCGACCATGGAGAACGCCGCGCGTCTGCATGCGGCGGGCGTCGAGGTGTCGTTCGCACAATTCGGCGACGCCTCGCACAACGCGCGCAAGATCCGCCAGCTCGCCGGCAACGCGGTCGCCAACGGCCTGCCGTGGGACGACGGTCTCGCCGGCCTGACCCGCGTGCCGGCGGAAACGCTCGGCGTCGCCGACCAGCTCGGCAGCATCGCGCCGGGCAAGCGCGCCGACCTGGTGCTGTGGAGCGGCGATCCGCTAGAGGTCAGCAGCGTGGCGCGGCAGATCTGGCTCGGCGGCAACGCGATTCCGATGCGTTCGCGCCAGACCGAACTGCGCGATCGTTACCTGCGCGCTGCAAACGGTTTGCCACGCGCGTATCCGGCCGGCGAGCGCTGAGCCTCACGCCACTGCGTCGGCGCTGACCACGCGGTTGCGGCCGGCGCGCTTGGCGGCGTACATCGCCGCATCCGCGCGCGCGATCAGGCCGGGGCCGGTGTCATTGCGGTGGTTTTCGGCGACGCCGATGCTGACCGTCATCGCCACCGGCACGTCGGCGATCTGCCGGCAGCGCTGCTCGATGTTGCGACGCAAGTGCTCGGCAACGTCGCGCGCGCGGCGGCGGTCGGCGCCGGGCAACACCAGCAGGAATTCCTCGCCGCCCAGGCGCCCGAACTGGTCGCCGTATTGCAGGTCGCTGGCGACCAGTCTTACCAGCGCGCCGAGGCAGGCGTCGCCGACGGCGTGGCCATAGCTGTCGTTGATGTGCTTGAAGTGGTCGATGTCGAGGAACAGGACGGCCAGCTGCCGATATTCCTGATGCGCGGCGCGGATCGTCCAGTCCAGCCGGCGCTCGATCCCGGCGCGGTTGTAGATGCCGGTCAGCGGATCGCGTTCGGCATCTTCCTGCGCGCGATCGCGCTCGCGGCGAAACGCGAGCATGCGGTCGGCCATGCCCAGCATCAGCATCACCGCGACGTAGGCCAGGATCAGCGGCAGGCCGTATTCCAGCCAGGGCGGCAGCGCCGACCCGGAGCTCAACTGCACGGCGCGCGCGGTCGACATCGCCACCAGTGGCAGCCACGCCAGCAGCATCATCCCGGCGTGGCGGCCGCCACGGCGCCAGGCCACGAACAGGCACACCAGCGCCAAGGCGTTCGCCAGCAGGAGCAACAGGTTGCCGAGGTTCGGGAACCAGTCCTTCTGCGCCGGCCACGGTGCCACCAGCAATGCCAGCAGCACTAATGGCAGGTACGCGCCTGTCCATAAAAGCGCGCGACTCAGGCGCGGCGCGCGCGCGCGCAACTCGCCGAAATCAAGCAGGAAATACACCGCCACGATCGTCGCCAGCGTCGCCACGAACCACACGCCCGGCGCCGCGAATGGCGCCAGCAGTCGCAATCCCGGCAAGGCATAGGCCTCGCCGTAGGCGCACAGCAGGTATAGCAATTGCGTCGCCATGCATGCGGCGTACAGCAGGTAGACGCGATCGCGCAGGATCAGCCAGA
The DNA here is from genome assembly GCA_035543275.1 of Luteimonas sp. Classification (GTDB taxonomy): domain Bacteria; phylum Pseudomonadota; class Gammaproteobacteria; order Xanthomonadales; family Xanthomonadaceae; genus Cognatiluteimonas. Next base: position 2,295 of record DASZZT010000064.1, read on the forward strand.
ACAGCAACGCCACCAGGCACACGCCGATCAGCACGCCGGTGGCGGTGTACAGCACCCGCGCGTGGCTGCGGTCGGAGACCGCATGCGCATCGACACCGCGCACCGCGACCTGCAACGGATAGCGCGCGTCCTCGACGCCGATGTAGATCGGCAAGTCGTTGGCGGCCACCGGGAACACCAGTGCGCGCCGCGAGTAGCGCGCATCGAGTTGCGGATCGAACACGCTCTGTCGCTGCGGCAAGTAATCCGGTGGCATCAGCACCGTCAGTCGCGCACTGTAGGGATGGAACACCAGCAACAGGCGCTCGCCCGGAGCAGTCATGGGTTGCAGTCGCCACCAGCCGTTGCCGTGCACCGCGCCTTCGAGGCGATCGCTGCGGGCGCTGGGCGTGAATGCGCTGCCGGGCAAGCGCGGGATCGTTTCGGCCGCCGCCGGCGCCTGCAGGCGATCGATCCTGAGGATGCCGTTCTCCTGCGCCTGCACCGTGGTGGCGAGCAGGCACCCCAACAGTGCCGGCAACAGCTTGGTCCACGCAGGTTTGGCCCATCGACGCCGCATGCACGCTCCCTGTTGCTGCCGCCAGTGTCCTGCGGGAAGCACCGCACGGCAAGCGCGCGTCGCCGCATCCTCCGGTCGCATGCGCAATGCGCGGCGCTGACGCGACGCCGACGCATGCGCGGTAGTCTGTGGCACCTTCTCCCACGCGAGCCCGCCATGCCGACCCGCTATTACCTCAGCCTGCCTGACCCGCAGCGCGCGCGCGGCAGCGATGCACGCTTCGCCTTCCACGCACAGGGCGCCGACGCGCTGGCGCAGGAGTTGCAGGACGCGTTGCGCAGTGACGCGCTGTTCCAGCGCTGGCGCGGCGCGCAGGACGATCCCGACGTGGTCGATGCCGCGCTCGGCGCCAGCGACCCGGCGGCCACGGTGAGTGGCCAGCAGCGTGACTTGCACATCGACCTGATCGCGGTCACCTCGATCTCAGGCGCCGTGTTCAAGCATCGCCTGCGACTGCTCGCCGGCAGCGGCTGGGAGCTGCGCGATGTCAGCGCAGCCTGAGCCGGCAAGCACCGCAGCGCCTGTCCGCCTGCCCGTGCTGCTGTCCTGGAGCGGCGGCAAGGACGCGGCGTGGACCCTGCACGTGTTACGCCAGCGCGGCGACATCGAGGTGGTCGGGCTGCTGACCACGATCACCGAAGGCTACGAACGCATCGCCATGCAGGGCATCCGGGTCGATGTGCTGCACGCGCAAGCCGAAGCCATGGGGCTGCCGGTGATCGAGGCGCGGATGCCGCAACGCGCCGACAACGCGACCTACGAGGCGACCTTTGCCGCAGCACTGGAACAGGCACGCGCACGCTGGCCCGGGATCGTCCACGTCGCGTTCGGCGATCTTTTCCTCGCCGACATAAAGGCGTATCGCGAGGCGTTATGCGCGCGATTGGGCTGGACGCCGTTGTTTCCGTTGTTCGGCAGCGACACCGCTACGCTCGCCCGCCAGATGCTCGCCGGCGGCCTGCGCGCGACGCTGTGCTGCGTCGATACGCAGCAGCTCGATGCGGCGTTCAGTGGCCGCGCGTTCGATGCCGCGCTACTCGCCGAGCTGCCGGAAGGCATCGACCCCTGCGGCGAGAACGGCGAGTTCCATACCTGCGTGCAGGCCGGGCCGATGTTCGCGCAGCCGCTGGCGCTGGCGCGCGGCGACACGGTGCTGCGCGACGGGCGCTTCGCCTATGCCGATTTCCAGCTCCTACAGGGGGAGCTTTAACGCCTTGGCGTGATGCGCAATGTGCTCGCCGATGAAACTGGCGATGAAGTAATAACTGTGGTCGTAGCCCGGCTGCATCCGCAGTTGCAGCGGATGATCGGCAGCGGCGCAAGCGGCGCGCAGCAATTGCGGCTGCAGTTGCGTGGCGAGGAATTCATCGGCATCGCCCTGGTCGACCAGCAACGGCAGGCGCTCGTCGGCGACGCGCACGAGCTCGCAGGCGTCCCACGCCTGCCACGTCTCGCGCTCATCGCCCAGATACGCCGTGAACGCCTTCTCACCCCACGGCACCTGTGTCGGCGCAACGATCGGCGCGAATGCCGACACGCTGCGATAACGGCCGGGATTGCGCAACGCGATCACCAGCGCGCCGTGGCCGCCCATCGAGTGGCCGCTGATCGATCGTGCCTTGGTGGTGGCGAAACACTCGTCGACCAGCGCCGGCAACTCGTCGACCACATAGTCGTACATGCGGTAGTGCTGCGACCACGGCGCCTGCGTCGCGTTGAGGTAGAAGCCGGCGCCGAGCCCGAGGTCGTAGTCTTCGGCATCGGCCACGCCTTCGCCGCGCGGGCTGGTGTCGGGCGCGACCAGGATCACCCCGTGCTCGGCCGCGTAGCGCTGCGCGCCAGCCTTGCTGATGAAATTCTGTTCGCTGCAGGTCAGGCCCGACAGCCAATACAGCACCGGGCAGTTCGCGTGTTGCGCCTGCGGCGGCAGGTAGATGCCGAAGCGCATGTCGCAGGCGAGCGCGCTGGAGCGATGCGTCCAGACTTCCTGGGTGCCGCCGAAGCAGGCGTGAGTTTCGATGCGTTCCATCGCCGTCAGAACCGGATCACGGTGCGGATCGACTTGCCGGCGTGCATCAGATCAAACGCTTCGTTGATCCGCTCCAGTGGCAGTTCATGGGTGATGAACGGATCGAGCGCGATCTCGCCGCGCATCGCCTGCTCGACCATGCCCGGCAATTGCGTACGCCCTTTCACGCCGCCGAACGCCGAGCCGCGCCACACCCGCCCGGTCACCAGCTGAAATGGTCTGGTGCTGATCTCCTGCCCGGCGCCGGCAACGCCGATGATCACCGACTCGCCCCAGCCCTTGTGGCAGCACTCCAGCGCCGCGCGCATCACCTGCACGTTGCCGATGCACTCGAAGCTGTAGTCGACGCCGCCATCGGTCATGTCGACGATCAGCTGCTGGATCGGCGCGTCGAAATCCGTCGGGTTGACGCAATCGGTCGCACCCATCTGTTTCGCCAGTTCGAACTTGCCCGGGTTGGTATCGATGCCGATGATGCGGCCGGCCTTCGCCATCACCGCACCCTGGATCGCGGCCAGGCCGATGCCGCCGAGGCCGAAGATCGCCACGCTTGAACCGGGCGTGACTTTGGCTGTGTTCAATACCGCGCCGATCCCGGTGGTGACGCCGCAACCGAGCAAACAGACTTTTTCCAGCGGCGCAGCCTTGTTGATGACGGCCAGCGAAATTTCCGGCACCACCGTGTACTCGCTGAAGGTGCTGGTGCCCATGTAGTGGAACAGCGGCTTGTCGTCGTGCGAGAAGCGCGTGCTGCCGTCGGGCATCAGGCCCTTGCCCTGGGTTGCGCGCACCGCCTGGCAGAGATTGGTCTTGCCCGACAGGCAGAACTTGCACTTGCGGCATTCGGCCGTGTACAGCGGGATCACATGGTCGCCGACCTTGACGCTGGTGACGCCGGGGCCAACCTCCTCGACGATACCGCCGCCTTCGTGGCCCAGCACCGCCGGGAACACGCCTTCGGGATCATCGCCGCTGAGCGTGAACGCATCGGTATGGCAGACACCGGTGGCGACGATGCGCACCAGCACCTCGCCGGCGCGCGGACCCTCGACATCGATCTGCGTGACTTCCAGCGGCTGGCCTGCTGCCCAGGCGACGGCGGCGCGTGACTTCATCGGGCACTCCGGGTACGGATCGAAGCCCGGGAGTATGCCTTCCGGCCGGTGGCGCCACGACCGCCGCCTGTCCGCTTTGCCGCCGGTCGACCGTTCGATATGGTGCCCGCAACCACGATCCGGAACATGCCATGACACGCCTCGCCTACTTGCCGATCGCCCTGGCTTTGAGCCTTGCCGCCTGCGAAGCGCCGGCACCGCGAACCAGTGCCGCATCGCCCGCGCCTGCGCTGTTCGAGACCTTCGGCGACCAGCACCGCGACATCGGCAGCACCGTGCCCGCCGCACAACGCTATTTCGACCAAGGGTTGCGGATGGCCTACGGCTTCAACCACGAGGCTGCGGGTCGTTCTTTCGCCGAAGCCGCGCGACTCGACCCCGGCTGCGCGCTGTGCGTCTGGGGCCAAGCCCTGGTGCTCGGGCCCAACATCAACCTGCCGATGGATCCGGCGTTGGCGAAGGACGCCACCGCGCTGGCGTTGCGGGCGCAGGCGCTGTCGTCACGCGCGCGTCCCGCGGACCGCGCGCTGATCGCCGCGCTGCAGAAGCGCTACACCGATCCGGCACCCGCCGACCGCAAGCCGCTGGATCGCGCCTATGCCGACGCGATGGCGGACGTGGTGAGGCAATTCCCGGACGACGACGCCGCGACGCTGTACGCCGAAGCCCTGATGGATCTGTCGCCGTGGGCGTACTGGACGCCCGACGGCCAGCCGACCGAATTCACCCCGCAGATCCTGGCCACGCTGGAACGCGTGCTGCAGCGCAATCCGCAGCACATCGGCGCGATGCACTACTACATCCACGCCACCGAAGCCTCGCCGACGCCGCAACGCGCGGAGCGCTACGCCGACCGACTCGCCGCGCTCGCGCCCGGCTCCGGGCATCTCGTGCATATGCCGGCACATACCTACATCCGCGTCGGTCGCTACCACGACGCCACGCTCACCAACCTCGCTGCTGGCACCGCCGACAAGGCGTTCCTCGCCGTATGCCACGGCAGCAACGGCGTCTATCCGCTCGGCTACGTGCCGCACAACTGGCACTTCGCGACCATGACCGCGGCCCTGACCGGTTCGCGCACGCTGGCGCTGGAAGCCGCCGCGCAGACCGCGCAGCGCGCCGATGGCACGCAGCTGGAAACGCTGAACTTCATGCAGCAGTTCCTGGTCGCGCCACTGATGACGCAGGTGCGCTTCGGCCAGTGGGACGCGATCCTGGCGCAGACCGAACCACCGGCGGCGCTGCCGTATCCGACTGGGATCTGGCACTTCGCCCGCGGCATGGCCGGCGTGCGCAAGGGCGATCTCGCCGCCGCACAGCGCGAGCTCGACTCGCTGCGCGCCAATGCCAGGGACCCGGCGCTGGCCAAGGTGGTGTTCCTCGAGATCAACCGCGCCGACCGCCTGCTCGACGTCGCCACGGCGATGCTGCGCGGCGAACTGCTGCTCGGCTACGGCAGACAGGCAGACGGGCTCGCCGCGCTGCGCGACGCGGTGACCGCCGAGGACGCGCTCAACTACACCGAACCGCCGGACTGGTTGCTGCCAGTGCGGCCATATCTCGGCGCGGCGCTGCTCGATGCCGACCATGCGCGCGATGCGATGGTTGTCTACCAGCAGGACCTGGCGAAATATCCCGACAACGGCTGGTCGCTGTATGGCCTGGCACAGGCACAACGCCAGCTCGGCGATGACGATGCCGCGAGCGACAGCGGGCGCCGCTTCGCCACCGCCTGGCAATGGGCGGACGTGAAGCTCGCTGCCTCGCGCCTTTGATGCTCAGTAAGCGTATTCGGCGAACACGCGGTCGATGTCGCCGCCCCACTCGCCATGGAACAGTGCGAGCTTGCGCTCCGCTGGAGTTTCATTGGCCTCGGCAAATTCGATCAACGGGGTGAGGAAGATGCTCTCGTCGGCGCCATTGTGGTTCTTCACTGCGCGCCGCTGCAGGCCTGCGGCGGAAATCTTCAGCGCCTCCAGCGCGAGCTCGCGCACGGTGCCACCCCGGAATGGCAGCTTCAAAGCCTGCTTCGGCACGCCATCACGCAGCACATGGCGCTCGGCCATACTGAAATCCTTGACCAGGTCCCACGCGGCATCGAGCGCGGCATCGTCGTAGAGCAGGCCGACCCAGAACGCGGGCAACGCGCACAACCGGTTCCACGGTCCGCCGTCGGCGCCGCGCATCTCCAGATATTTTTTCAGCCGTACTTCCGGGAATGCCGTGGTCATGTGGTCGGACCAGTCGCGCAAGGTCGGTAGCGCACCGGGCAATGCGTCGAGCTTGCCGTCGAGAAACTTGCGGAAGGACTTGCCGGCGAGATCGATGTACTCGCCGTTGCGATACGAAAAATACATCGGCACGTCGAGCAAATAATCGACATAGCGCTCATAACCGAAACCGTCCTCGAACACGAAATCGAGCATGCCGGTGCGACCCGGATCGGTATCGGTCCAGATGTGCGAGCGGTAACTCAGATAGCCGTTGGGCTGCCCCTCGGTAAACGGCGAGTCTGCGAACAACGCGGTCGCGACCGGCTGCAGCGCCAGCGACACCCGGAACTTCTTCACCATGTCAGCTTCGCCGGCAACATCGAGGTTGACCTGCACCGTGCAGGTGCGGCTCATCATGTCCAGGCCGAGCGAACCGACCTTGGGCATGTAATCGCGCATGATCTTGTAGCGGCCCTTCGGCATCCACGGCATCTCGTCGCGGCGCCATTTCGGCTGGAAGCCCATGCCGAGGAAACCGAGCCCAAGTTCGTCGGCGACTGCCTTGACTTCGGCCAGATGGCCATCGACTTCGCAGCAGGTCTCGTGGACGGTCTCGAGTTGCGCGCCGGACAGTTCGAACTGGCCAGCCGGCTCCAGCGTCACCGAGGCGCCGCCCTTGAGCAGCGCGATGGTGCGGCCGTGTTCCTGGACCGGCTGCCAGCCGAAGCGGGTCAGGCCGGTGAGCAACGCCTCAATGCCACGCTCACCGTCGAAGGTCGGCGGACGCAGGTCGTCGAGGCGGAAGCCGAACTTCTCGTGCTCGGTGCCGATGCGCCAGTCGCTCTTCGCGCGCGCGCCGGAGGCGAGGTAGTCGACCAGTTCGCGGCGCTCGGTGATCGGGGATTCGGCGACGTTGCTCGGGCTCGACATCGACACCACTCGCACTAGGGGATGGGCGAAATGGGGCCGCTGCCCCGCCATCGCAAGGGACTCACTATAGCGGTTGCTTTTGACCCGATTTCTGGCGCTGCTGTGGTGAACAGGATGCATTGTAAAATGGGTTGAGCGCAGCGATGGGTATCGCTGCGCTCAACCCATCCTACGGGCTACTACGGGCTACGGGCTACGGGCTTTTGCAAATGAGCAAAGAGACATTTGAGACAGCGAGAGAAGCAATGGATGAATTCTTAAACAATTTGTTTGACGAGCCAGACAAAGCCGTTTGACACAAAAATCAAAATCCAAGCCAACTACCCACCACCGCACGCGCTTCCTCAACCCCCAACTTCGACTCCCCCGAAAACGTCTGCACGCTGACGGTATCGCCGAATGCACTCGCCAGTTCCTTGCGCACTGTCAGCAACGCAGTGCCCTGCGCGCCGCGGCTCAACTTGTCG
>DASZZT010000065.1:0-17675 GCA_035543275.1 Luteimonas sp.
ACGGAGGTAACTATTCCGATTTAATTGCCTTCGCCCCGGCGTCCGTTTCGACTATTACGACTTCTCATCCCCCATGAACGGATACTCATAACCCGTCGCCGGCACGAAGGTTTCCTTGATGCTGCGCGGGCTGATCCAGCGGAGCAGGTTGAGGATCGAGCCGGCCTTGTCGTTGGTGCCGGAGGCGCGGGCGCCGCCGAAGGGTTGCTGGCCGACCACGGCGCCGGTGGGTTTGTCGTTGATGTAGAAATTGCCGGCGGCGTTGCGCAGGCGGTCGAGTCCTTGCTGGATCGCGTAGCGGTCCTGCGCGAAGATCGCGCCGGTCAGGGCGTACGGGCTGGTGCTGTCGACGAGGTCCAGCGTTTCGAGCCACTTGGTTTCGTCGTACACATGTAGCGTAAGCACCGGCCCGAACAGTTCGTCGCGCAGCGTGCGATACGCCGGATTGGTGGTGACGATAATCGTCGGCCGCACGAAGTAGCCTTCGGAATCGTCATACTCGCCGCCGACCAGGATCGTCGCGTCGCTGGATGCCTTCGCTTCGTCGATGGCGGCCTTCTGCGTCTTGAAGCTCGACGCGTCGATCACAGCGCCCATGAAGTTCGAGAAGTCGGACACGTCGCCCACCTTGATGCTCTCGACCTGCGCGACCAGCATGTCCCTGACCTGCGGCCACAGGTTGCTTGGCACGTACGCGCGGCTCGCGGCGGAACACTTCTGGCCCTGGTATTCAAACCCGCCGCGCGTAATGGCTGTCGCCAGCGCAACCGGGTCGGCGCTGGCATGCGCGACGATGAAATCCTTGCCGCCGGTTTCGCCGACCAGACGCGGATAGCTCGTGTACTTGTCGATGTTGTCGCCGACCGTGCGCCACATCTGGTGGAACACCTTGGTCGATCCGGTGAAGTGGATGCCGGCGAGATTCCTGTTGTTCAGCACCGGATCGCCGATCGCTGCGCCGCTGCCGGACACCAGGTTGATCACGCCATCGGGCAGACCGGCTTCCTTGAACAGCTTCATCAGGAAGTGCGCGCTGTAGACGGCGGTGCTGGCCGGTTTCCAGATCACCGTGTTGCCGCACAACGCCGGCGCGGTCGGCAGGTTGCCGGCGATGGAGGTGAAGTTGAACGGCGAGACCGCGAACACGAAGCCTTCCAGCGGGCGATGTTCCAGCCGGTTCCACGCGCCCGGCGAGTTCTGCGGCTGCTCGCGCAGCAACTGCTCGTAGAACGCGACGTTGAAGCGGAAGAAGTCGATCAGCTCGCAGGCGCTGTCGATCTCGGCCTGATGGCAGGTCTTGCTCTGGCCAAGCATCGTCGCTGCATTGATGACGTCGCGATACGGTCCCTGCAGCAAGTCGGCGGCCTTCAGGAACACCGACGCGCGCGCTTCCCAAGGAAGATTAGCCCAGTCCCGCTGCGCGCGCAGCGCGGCGCGGATCGCCATCTGCACTTCCGCATCACCGCCCTGGTGGAAATCGCCGAGCACATGCGCGTGGCGATGCGGCATCACCGCCTGGCCGAGCTTGCTGGTGCGCACGTCCTTGCCGTCGATGACCAGCGGCATCTCGATTGTCTCGGCGGACATCTGCGCCAGCGTCGCCTTGAGGCTCGCGCGCTCGGGCGATCCCGGTGCGTAAGCCTTGACCGGCTCGTTGATGGGAACTGGGACTTTCGAGATCGCGAGGGACATGGGTGGCTCCGGGGAAAAGCGAGCATCAATTGTAAGCGTCGTGCCCAGTTCAATGGTCCAGGACAGGGTGACCAAAACCCGAGGTCGGGTCTGACCTCAACGAGCAGCCGGACCGCATTCATCGAATAGCTCGGTCTGTGCGTCAAAGCCGTCACGATCGACAAACCCCGCCACGCCGACGCCCACCAGCCGATAACGCGTGCGTGACGGTAGCTCGACGCGCTCGCGCAGCGCGCAGGCAATGTCTGCAAGATCGTCCAGCGATGTGGGGCGTTCGGCCGGCGTCAAGCTGCGGGTCAGGATGCGGAAGTCGCTGCTCTTGAGCTTGAGCACGACGGTGCGGGCAATGCGGCCAACGTGCTGTTCGCGCTCGCGCATGTAGCCAGCCCAGGTCTTCTCTGCGAGGCGACGGATGTGCGGTTCGAGTTCGTTGAGCAGCAGGTCGTGCTCGAAGGTGTCCTCGGCCGAGATCTGCAACGTCGGGCGTTCGGACACGACCGGATGTTCGTCGATGCCGAATGACAACTCATGCAGGCGTCGGCCCCAGCGGCCGAAGCGTTGTTCCAGATCGGTGAGTGCGAACGCGCGCAGGTCGGTGACGGTGCCGATGCCGAGTGCGGCAAGCCTGCTTTCCATGACCTTGCCGACCCCGGGCAGGCGCCCGACCGGCAGCGGCGCCAGGAACGCATCGATCTGGTGCGGACGGATCACGCAGATGCCGTCAGGCTTGTTCCAGTCCGAGGCGATCTTGGCGATGAACTTGTTCGGCGCAACCCCCGCGGACGCGGTGAGTTGTGTCTCGGTGCGGATCGCGGCGCGGATGGTTTCGGCGGTCGCGGTGGCCGACGGCAAACCGGTCCTGGTCACGGTGACGTCGAGGTAGGCTTCGTCCAGCGACAGCGGTTCGACCAGATCGGTATGACGCGCGAAGATTTCGCGGATGTGCTTCGACACCGCCTTGTAGCGCACGAAATCCGGCGGCACGAACACCGCCTGCGGACACAGTCGCTCGGCGCGCACTGCCGGCATCGCCGAACGCACGCCGAATTTGCGCGCCTCATACGAAGCCGCGCATACGACCGAGCGCGCGCCGCGCCAGGCCACGACCACCGGCCTGCCGCGCAGTGCCGGATCGTCGCGCTGTTCAACCGATGCGTAGAACGCATCCATGTCGACGTGGATGATCTTGCGGGGCGCAGCGTTCACCCCGGGATTCTAGCGGCCTCTCATACCAGCCCGGTACCGTAGAACACGCCGATCACCACCAGCACCGCCAGCAGCGGGTGGTCGTCGGCGATGAGCAGGGTCGGCATCGTATGGCTACTGGATCGTCCAGCCACCATCCACGTCGATGGTGTGGCCGGTGATGTTGCGCGCCGGCGGCGAGATCAGGAACGCGGTAATGCCGGCCAGTTCGTCGAAGCCGATGAACACACCCTTGGGCATCGGCTTGAGCATGATCTCGCTGACCACCTGCGCTTCGGGGATATTGTTCGCGCGGGCCTGGTCGGCGATCTGCTTGTCGACCAGCGGGGTCTTCACGTAGGTTGGGCAGATCGTGTTGATGGTGATGTCGGTATCGCTGGTTTCCAGCGCGACCACTTTCGAGAATCCGAGCAGCCCGTGCTTGGCGGCTACGTAGGCACTCTTGTAGCGGCTCGCCACCAGCGAGTGGATCGAGCCGATGTTGACGATGCGACCAAAGCCGCGCTCGCGCATGCCCGGCAGCAACGCGCGGGTGAGCCGGGCGACGCCGACCAGCATCACTTGCACCAGGAAGTCCCACTTCGCCATCGGGAACTCCTCCAGCGGCGCGACGTGCTGCAGCCCGGCGTTGTTGACCAGCACCTCGACCGGGCGCGAGACCTGCACCAGCGCCGCGGCCACGCTGTCGTCGGAAGTGACGTCGAGCACCAGCGCCTCGGCCGAACCGCCGGTAGCGCGGATCTGCGCGGCGACGGCTTCAGTCGCCTCGCGATTGACGTCGGTGACGACGAGATGGTGGCCGGCTGCGGCCAGCTCGGCGGCGATGCCGGCGCCGATGCCGCTACCGGCGCCGGTGATGAGGATGCAACGTGGGGTCATGGCCGTTCCGCGTGGTGGAGACACGCAGTTTGCAGGCTTCACGCGGTTTTTGGCAGGCTGTAGGCGACATCCACCGAGACCGGCCCATGAAGCAACGCCATTTTTCGATGCTGCGCGAGTTCCATCTCGCCGACTGGTTCACCTTGGGCAATGCTTTCTGCGGCACCGGCGCGGTCTTCGCGGCGATGCGATTCCTGCAGGAAGGCGTGGTGCCCGACTTGCTCTGGGGCATGGCGCTGATTCCGCTGGCGTTCGTGTTCGACGCGCTCGACGGCCGCATCGCGCGTTGGCGCAAGGTTGCCTCGACGCTCGGTCGCGAACTGGATTCTCTCGCCGACGTGATTTCCTTCGGCGTCGCACCTGCGGCCCTCGGCTACGCCTGCGGCCTGCAGGGCGGCTGGGACTGGGTGGTGCTGTCGTACTTTGTCGGCTGCGGCGTCAGCCGCCTGGCGCGCTACAACGTCACCGCCGAGTCGCTCTCGGGCGAGGAAGGCAAGGTCAAGTTCTTCGAGGGCACGCCGATCCCGACCAGCGTCGTCATCGTCGGGGTGCTGGCGTACGCGGCCTTCAGCGGCCATATCGGCGCGGACCTGTGGTTTGGCAAACAGCAGCTCGGACCATGGCAGTGGCATCCGTTGGTGCTGCTGTACGCGTTGTCCGGTTCGCTGATGATCAGCAAGACCTTGCGCATCCCCAAGCCCTAACAAGCGACACACTACGATGTGGCAGTGCAACATTCGCGGCGCTAGCATGTGCGCAACACTGGAGGACGCATGACGAACACGCAGGGACCGGGCGATTTCGAATCGCTCGCGCGGCAATACTGGAATGCCTGGGGCGACACGATGCGTCGCGGCGGCCCTGCCACGGCGGCACCGACTGGCGTGCCCAACTGGCAGGACGCGATCGACTGGTGGAGCAAGCTCGCGCACGGCGGCCGCGAGGAAGCGAATACCGTGGTCGATCGCTTCAACGCGCAGGCGCGCAACTGGTACGGCCAGATGCAGCAGGTCGCGGCGCAGTTTGCCGGGCAACCTGCCAATGCCGCCGACATCACCGCCGAGTGGAAGCGCGCGCTGGGCGCGGCCGGAGAGAACCCGTTCCCGGAAATGTTCAAGTCGATGCGCGGGCAGGGCGCGCAGGGGCTGGAGCAATGGGTCGAGAATGCGACGCCGTATCTCGAAGCCTGGCGCCGCGAAAGTGCATCGATGCTGGGCATGCCGGCCTTCGGTATCGGTCGCGAACAACAGGAACGCGTGCAGAAACTGATGCAGGCGCAACTCGATTACCAGCAGCGCGAGGGCGCCTACAACGCGCTGATGATGAAGGCCGTGCAACGTGCCTATGGGGTGTTCGAGGGCAAGCTGGTCGAGCGCGAGGAGCCGGGTCGGCAACTGACGTCGGCACGCGCGTTGTTCGACCTGTGGATCGATTCCGCCGAGGAGGCCTACGCCGAGATCGCGTTGTCACCGGAATTCCGCGAGGTCTACGGCGCGCTGGTCAACGCGCAGATGCGGCTGCGCAGTGGCGTGCAGCGCGAGATCGAGCAGGTGAGTGAGACGTTCGGCATACCGACCCGCACTGAGGTCGACGCTGCGCATCGCAAGATCGCCGAACTGGAGCGGGTATTGCGGCGGATGCGCGATGCGACACCGCAAGTGAGCGCTGCCAGCAACAAGCCGACCGCGAGCAAGCCCAAGACAAAGCCCGCCGCGAACAAGCCCGCTGGGAACAAGCCAGCTGCCAAGGCCGCTAAACGCGCCGTAACCAGGCCAACCGCGAAGAGGAAGCGCTGACATGCACGGATCGATCAACCTCACGCCGCAGGGCCTGGCGGAAGAAGCGATGCAGATGCAAGCCAAGCTCGGCGCCGGCCTCGGCACGCTGCGCGAGGTCGACGATGTCACGTACGGCGCGACCACGAAGCAGGAAGTCTGGCGCGACGGCAAGGTCGTCTTGTACCGCTTCATTGGCGACAAGGCTCCCACGGCACAAATCCCGTTGCTGATCAGCTACGCGCTGGTCAATCGCCCGTACATGGTTGACCTGCAGGCCGACCGCTCGATCGTCAAGGGCCTGCTCGAACGCGGCGAGGACGTCTACATAATCGATTGGGGCTATCCCGACCGCTCCGACCGGTTCCTCACGCTGGAGGATTACATCGAGCGCTTCCTCGGTGGCGCGGTCGATCACCTGCGCAAGGCATTCAAGCTCGACGCGATCAACCTGATCGGCATCTGCCAAGGCGGCTCGTTCTCGCTGTGCTATGCGGCGCTGCATCCGGACAAGATCAAGAATCTCATCACCATGGTCACGCCGGTGGATTTCCACACCGACGACAACATGCTGTCGAACTGGGTGCGCGAGATCGACGTCGACCTGTTCGTCGATACGCTCGGCAACGTGCCGGCCGACCTGATGAACTACTGCTACGTGATGCTCAAGCCGTTCCGCTTGAACCTGCAGAAGTATGTCGGCCTGATCGACATCCTCGACGACAAGCGCGCAGTCGAGGACTTCCTGCGCATGGAGAAGTGGATCTTCGACTCGCCCGACCAAGCCGGCGAAGCGTTCCGCGAGTTCATCAAGCAGTTCTACCAGGGCAACGGTTTCATCAACGACGGCATCACCATCGGTGAGCGCGAAGTGCACCTGGGCCTGATCGAGATGCCGGTGCTCAACATCTACGCCGAGCAGGATCACCTGGTGCCACCGGCGTCGTCGAAGGCGATGAAGGGCCTGGTCGGCAGCGACGATTACACCGAGCTGAGTTTTCGCGGTGGCCATATCGGGATTTATGTTTCGGGGCGGGCGCAGAAGCAGGTCCCCGACACCATCCACGACTGGCTGGCCAAACGCGCTCGTTGAGCGTCTTTGCTTTCGAAGGAACCGCCATGCGCCACGTCGGCATCGCGAGGCAGCGCTAGACTCCGGTCATCCCCATATCCGTAGAGGCCCCGCATGACCAATCCGCGCCCATTCACCCGATCCCGCCACGACCGCATGCTCGCCGGCGTGATGGGCGGCATCGCGCAGCGTTCCGGCTGGAATTCGACGCTGTTGCGCGTGATCTACGTGATCCTCTCGATCGCCTCGGCCGCGTTCCCCGGCATCCTCGTCTATCTGATCCTGTGGCTGCTGATCCCGGAAGAGGGCGTCTGAACCCCGCACTGCGAATCACACTGTGCGTGCTCGGCGTGCTGTGGACGGCGCCGAACACGGTGCTGGGGCTGGTCGTGGGCATCGTCGGCATCGCGTTCGGCGCGCACGCGCATTTCAGGTCACGCGAGCTGGCGATCGTGTTCCACCGCATGCCGTGGGGCCCAGGCGGCGCGCTCACACTCGGCAACGTGATCCTGCACACCGGTGACACCCTCGACTCGCTGTGCGTGACCTACGCGCACCGCGCCGGCCACGGCGACGAATCGCCGATCGTGCTGGCCGACCACGAACGCGCGCACGTGTTGCAGTACATGGCGCTGGGGCCGTTATTCCTGCCGCTGTACCTGGTCTGCGGCGGCGTCAGCGTCCAAAACCGCTTCGAACGCGCGGCCGACCGCTATGCCCAATGCGGCCGCGGCTGGTGGCCCTGGGCGCGGCCGACGAACGGTCACGCGCGTTGACACTTTTGTAACAGCGACCGCGCTAGCCTGCACGCGTCGGAGAAAAAGTTACAGGCGCAAGCCAGTTTCAACAGCTCCGGCATGGAAGGCTCAGTCCCCTCCGAGGTTCACGCCTCGTGAGACTGGGCCTTCTTCTTTTGGTGGTCAAAGTGCAGGCCGTTCAATACGGAAAAGGAATCTGACCCCTCACCTTTTCCTGCCTTCCGTTCTTAGAGACACTTTTCCCGTCGGCGGTATGCGTGTATTAAGATTCATAAGATAGCGGCCGTTGCATCGCAACAGGAGGCCAATCCGTGGGTGCTGGAAAGGACTCGCGAGCCACGCAGCCGATCCGCGTGAGGCCGCCCTCGGCCGTACACGCAGAAGGTGCGTGCCTGGTCATCATCGCGGGAGCGCGCTTGGGACAATGTATCGAGGTGCACGATGTTCCGGTCGTCATCGGACGCTCGTCCGAATCCGACTTCCAAGTCGAACACGTTTCTGTGTCGCGCCGGCACTGCACCGTATGGCACGACAACGGCCGCTACTTCGTGCGCGACCTCGACTCGAAAAACGGCACCTGGGTCAACGGGTTCCGCGTGCCTCATCACGAGCTCAGCAACGGCGACCACATCGGCATCGGCGAGGTCGTGATGCGCTTCGTCTCGCTCGACAATCTGGAGGCGCGTTATCACGAGGCCCTGTACAAGCTCGCGACCATGGACAGCCTCACGCAGCTGTACAACCGAAGAGAATTCCGTCAATCGCTCGACGAAGCGCTGCAGAAGATTCAAGCGGACGAGCCGCTGTCACTGGCGATGCTCGATCTGGATCATTTCAAGCAGGTCAACGATCACTTCGGTCATGCCGCCGGCGACGAAGCCTTGGGTCGCGTCGCAACGGTCGTGCGCCACAAATTGCGCAATGGTGATGTCGCAGGGCGCCTGGGTGGCGACGAGTTTGCCGTGCTCTTGCGCGACACAGCCCTGCCCGAGGCGATGCAGTGGTGCGAGGAACTGCGCGCGGCGATAGAGGCGCTGCGCTTCGACTTTCGTCGCGCAGCACCGCGCGTCACGATCAGCGTCGGACTGGCTTGTTGGTTGCCGAACATGAAGTCCGGTACCGAGCTGATGCGCGCCGCCGATCGCGCACTGCTCCGAACCAAGGCGCAGGGGCGCAACAAGGTGTGCGTTGCGCGAAGCGCGATCGCCGGGCAACTGCACGGCTCCAGCGCCTAGCCCGCAAAAAGGGGCCAAAAAAGGCCGAAGCAGAACCGGTGCCAGAGGCACTCTCCGATCCCGCAACGAGAAAAGGCCACGCTTTCGCCTGGCCTTTCGATCTGGTACCGAAGGGGGGACTCGAACCCCCACGCTTTTAAGGGCGGTGGATTTTGAGTCCACTGCGTCTACCGTTCCGCCACTTCGGCATGCTGAGAAGTATAGCCGAGGTCGCGATTACCCGGCCGCGTCGGTGCACAGGGTCTTGTCGGCGCGCATATACCACTCGCCGTCCTGCGGCACGAACATCGAGCAGCCCTCCATCGGCGCCTTGTAGATGTGCAGCGACACTGCGACCGCGTCGGGATCGGCGTTGCGGATGCTGTGGTACTCGTGCGGCGGGATCAGGCTGCCGGCGCTGCCGGGGCCGGCCTGGATGCCGCCTGCAGCGCGGAAACGGAAATGCTCGCCATGGCGCTCGAGCAATTCGTACTGGGTGATCTCGAGCTGCCCCTCCCAGACGCCCTCGACGCACCACAATCCGCAGTGGTCGTGGATCGGCGTGCCCTGGTCCGGGCCCCAGGTCATCGCCACCACGCTGTAGCCATGGCGGACACTGCGATACAGCTCGCGGCGCGCGTAGTGGTCGTCGATCGACTCGTGCACGCAGTCGGGCAGGTGCACCTCGCGGTCGCGAATCAGTGCGCACAAGGTGTTGCGCAGCGCGGCGGTGACCGCATGCTCGTCGCCACTGACGACGGCCGCGTCGATCGCGGCAATGAGCTTGTCGTGGCCCGGGAAATCAATGTCCGGGCAGGCGGAGCAGCAGGGCGCGTCGTTCGGGTTCATGCGGCGATTTTAACCCCTGTAGGAGCGCCCCATGGGCGCGATGCTCCTGGCCTTGTTCCAACCGATCCGCCACGAACAGCGATCGCGCTCATGGGGCGCTCCTACAGGAGGGCGAGGAAGTCGGTGAGCGCCGGGCCGAAGCGCGCGATATCGACCAGGAACGCGTCGTGGCCCTGCGGCGATTCCAGCGGCAGGAACGTGGCCTCGGCGCCACCCGCGCGCAGGCCGTCGGCGATCTGCTGCTGCTGTTGCAGCGGGAACAGGATATCGGTGGCCACGCCGATCGCCAGCGCCTTGTCGACGCGGATGCTCGCCAGGCCGCGCATGACGTCGCCAGCGCAGGATTCACCCAGGTCGAACCAGTCCATCGAGCGGCTGAGGTAGAGGTAGCTGTTGGGATCGAAGCGGCGCACGAAGCGGCGCGCGTGGCCTTCGAGGTAGCTCTCGACCTCGAACTCCAGGCCAAACGGATCCTCGTCGTCGCGGCGGTCGGACTCCAGCCGCACGCGACCGAAGCGGCCGTCCCATTCCAGCGCCGAGCGGTAGGTGATCACGCCGAGCTTGCGCGCCATGCGCATGCCGGACTCAGGATAATGCGTGTCGTCGTAGTCGCCGTTGTTCCATTGCGGATCGAGCCGGATCGCCTCGCGCTGCAGAGAGCGGATCGCGATCGAGAATGGCAATGCGCGCGCGGCGCCGGAGATGTTGACGTGCGAACGCGAGATGCCCGGGTGGCGCAGCAGCAATGCCAGCGCGCTCATGCCGCCCATCGAGTTGCCTATCACGCAGGCAAGGCGTTCGATGCCGAGCACGCGCACCACGTGCGCGGCGGCGTCGGCGACGTCCTCCAAGGCGAGTTCCGGGAAGTCGAGCCGGTACAACGCATTCGTGTCCGTATTGATTGATGCCGGCCCGGTCGAACCTTTGCAGCTGCCGAGCGAATTGACGCAGACCACGAACCAGTGCGCGCTGTCGATCGGCTTGCCGGGGCCGAGCATCGCTTCCCACCAGCCCGGCTCTGGGTTGCCGTCGTTGGCCGCGGCGTGTGCGTTGGGCGACAGGCCGGTGAGAATCAGCACCGCGTTGTCGCGCGCGGCGTTGAGCGTGCCCCAGGTCTCGTAGGCGACGCGCGCGCCGTGCAGCGCGCCACCGCGCTTCATCGGGAACGCGGCGGGCAGGTCGAGGAAGAGTGTGCCGGTTGGGATGAATTCGGTCATGCGCGACAGCTTACGGGCGCGCGTGGTCGATCGTCAGCACCAGCGGTGCCTTGGCCGGCAGGCGTACCCGCAGTGGCTGCGATTCCAAGTCGCCCGGTTGTGGGATGGCGTTGCCGCTGGCGGACAGGCGTGCGACCACCTCCACTTCCCGCAGCGCGGACAAGTTCTGCGTCGGCATCGGGCTGTCAGCGTCATCCAGCGACGCGGTGAACGGAAGCTCCTGCACGCTGTGCTTCTCGACCGCGACCGGCATCGGCGGGCCGCCCGGCGCGCGTGCGATCACGAACACGCTGGCGTCGCCGCGCAGGCGCGCACGCGCGGCGAGTTGCGGATCGAGTTGCACCTTGACCCGCAGTGTATTCGCCGTGGTAGCCGCCGCGGCCGGCGCTGCGGGCAGCGACGACAGACCGGCCTCGCTGCGCGCGGCGTTGATCTGCGCGCGCAGCGAGGCGGCGGTCTTCGGATTGACCTGCGCCAGCAGCGGTTCCCAGGTCTTCGCCGCATCTGCAGGCTTGCCGGCCTGGCGCTGGGCAATGCCGAGGAACCAGCGTGCGCGCTGGTGCTGCGGCTG
This sequence comes from Luteimonas sp., assembly GCA_035543275.1. Lineage (GTDB taxonomy): Bacteria > Pseudomonadota > Gammaproteobacteria > Xanthomonadales > Xanthomonadaceae > Cognatiluteimonas. The sequence continues at coordinate 11,234 of DASZZT010000065.1, forward strand.
CACCTGCAATGCATGTTCCAGCAGCGCCAGGGCCTGCACGTCGAACCGGTGTTGCGGTTCGGCCAGCGCGCGCGCTTCGGCGGCCTCGACCAGCACGTCGGGCGTGTCGGGTGCGAGCTTTGCGGCACGCGCATAGGCGTCGCGCGCTTGCGTCAGCTGTTGTTCGGAGGCGTAGGCACGGCCGAGCAGTTGCCAGCCTTCGACCTGGCGCGGATCGCGTTGCAGCTCGGCCTCGAGTTGTGCGATGGCGCCATGCAGCGTATCCGGCGCCTGCCGCACGGCAGGCGCGAGCGCAGCCGGCGTGCCGACCAGCCGATACAGCGCGAACGTCAGCAACGCCAGCACCACAGCGGCGGCGATCGCTGGCATGGGTTTGTCGCGCCACAACGGCCGCAGCACGATCGCCAGCGTCAGCACGGTGAGCGTTGCAGCGAGGACGATGAACAGGCTGACGGTCGCGGTCATCACCACTCCTGCGCGTCGTCGTCGGGCACCGCGTTGCCGCCGGCATGCTTGCGCACCACGCGCGCGACCACGAAGCCGCCCACCAGCAGCAGCAATGCCGGGCCGAACCAGAGCAGCCAGGTCGTGGCTTCGATCCGCGGCTTGTACAGCACGAACTCGCCGTAGCGCGCGACCAGGTAACCCTCGATCTCGCGATCGGACTTGCCTTGCCGCATCAGCACCAGCACTTCGCGACGCAGGTCGTGGGCGATCTGCGCGTTGGAATCAGCCAGCGACTGGTTCTGGCACATTACGCAGCGCAGTTCGCTGACCAGCGCGTGGAAGCGGGTTTCCTCGGCGGTATTTGCGAAGCGCAGCGGCGCGGAATCGCCTGTGGCCTGCGCCATCGCGATGGCCGGTGCGAACGCCAGCAGCAGCGCGAGCAGCAAGACCTTCATCGTGCGCGCTCCGCTTGCGCGAGCTGCGGCAGCAACTCGTCGCGAATGATGTCGTCGCTCAACGGGCCCACATGCTTCCAGCGCACGATCCCATCGGCATCGACGAGGAAGGTTTCCGGCGCGCCGTAGATGCCCCAGTCGAGCGCGTAGCGGCTGTCGTAATCGACCAGCACCACCCAGAACGGATTGCCGAACTGCTCCAGCCAGCGCAGTGCGTCGGCATGCTCGTCCTTCCAGTTGTAGCCGACCACGCGCACGCGCTTGCTCTCGGCGAAGCGGGTCAACACCGGGTGTTCTTCGCGGCAGGCCGGGCACCAGCTGCCCCAGACGTTGAGCACGAACGGCGCGCCTTTCAGATCATTGAGCGTGACCAGTCGGCCGGGTTCGTGCAGTGCCGGCAGCGAGAATTGCGGCGCCGGCTTGCCGATCAGCGGTGACGGCAACGCTTCGCGATCGGGCTTGCGGCTGAGCCAGACGCCAGCGGCGAGCAACACGACGAGCGCGGCGAAGATCACCAGCGGCAGCCAGCGCATGGCTTTCGATTCGCTCATGCCGCGGCTTCCTTGCGACGGAAGCGACGATCGGTCGCAGTGACGAAACCACCGAGCGCCATCAGTACCGCGCCGAGCCAGATCCAGCGCACGAACGGCTTGACGTGCACGCGCACCGCCCACGCGCCGTTGCCGAGCGGTTCGCCGAGGGCGACGTAGAGATCGCGGGTCAGGCCCGGATCAATCGCAGATTCCGTCAACACCTGGCCGCCGCTGGCGTAGCTGCGCTTTTCCGGATGCAGCGTCAGCAATGGCACGTCGTCGCGCAGCACCTGCACGGTGGCGTGATCGGCGATGTAGTTGGGGCCGGTGCGGCGCTCGACGCCGTCGAAGCGGAAAACGTGCGTGCCGAGCGTGACCGTCTGCCCCGGCGCCAGCGCCAGTTCGCGTTGCCGGCTCAGGCCTTCGGTCAGCAGCGCACCGATCAGGAACACGGCGATGCCGACGTGCGCGAATGTCATGCCGAGCATCTCGGCAGTGAAGCGGTTTCCCTTGGCCTGAATCCGGGTCCATACGAAGCGCGCGGTACCGGCCAGCACCCATGTCGAACCGGCGAGGCCCGCGGCAGTCTTCCACGCACCCTGCGGCGCCAGGAAGAATGCGGCGATGCCGATGCCGAGCGCGAGACCGGCCCACGGCACCAGCATCGCGAATGGCTTCGACGGCTGCTCGCGCTGCCAGCGCGTCAGCGGCCCGAACGGCAGCAGCAGCACCAGCGGCGCCATCAGCAGCACGAACAGCAGTGCAAAGTAGGGTGGGCCGACCGAAATCTTGCCCAGATCCAGCGCGTCCGCGAGCAGCGGATACAGCGTGCCGAGCAGCACCATCGCGCAGGCGGATGTCAGCAACAGATTGTTGAGCAGCAGCAGCGTTTCACGCGATGCGGTGGCGAAGCGCACGCCGTCGTCATCGCTCGGTGCTCGCAATGCGTACAACACCAGCGATCCGCCGATGACCACGCCGAGGAAGATCAATACGAACAGTCCGCGCGTCGGATCGGCGGCGAACGCATGCACGCTGGTCAGCACGCCCGAGCGCACCAGGAACGTGCCGAGCAAAGACAGCGAGAATGCGGCAATGGCGAGCAGCAGCGTCCAGCCGCGGAAGCTGCCACGTTTTTCCGTGACCGCCTGCGAATGCAGCAACGCGGTGCCGGCGAGCCACGGCATGAAGCTGGCGTTCTCGACCGGATCCCAGAACCACCAGCCGCCCCAGCCGAGTTCGTAATACGCCCACCACGAACCAAGCGCGATGCCGATGGTGAGGAAGCCCCAGGCGATGTTGGTCCACGGCCGCGTCCAGCGCAGCCAGCGCGCATCCACCTTGCCGCCGAGCAATGCCGCGATCGCGAACGCGAACGGCACCGAGAAGCCGACGTAGCCCAGGTACAGCATCGGCGGATGGATGATCATCCCCGGATCCTGCAGCAGCGGATTCAGGTCGCGGCCTTCTGCAGCGGCTGGTAGCAGCCGCGCGAATGGGTTGCTGGTGAAGATCAGGAACGCGAGGAAGCCGACACTGATGATCCCCATCACCCCGAGCACGCGCGCGATCACCTCATCCGGCAGGCGTTGCGAGAAGCGCGCGACCAGAGCGGTCCACACCGCCAGGATCAGCGCCCACAGGAGCAACGAGCCTTCGTGCGCGCCCCAGACCGCGGTGAAGCGATACACCAGCGGCAGCAACGAGTTGGAATTCTCGGCCACGTATTGCAGCGAGAAATCCTGGGTGACGAAGGCATGGGTGAGGATCGCGAACGCCGATGCCACCAGTGCAAGTTGCAGATAGGCCGCCGGACGCGCGACCGCCATCCAAGGCACGATCCCGCGCTGCGCGCCGGCCAGCGGCAACGCGGCCTGCAGCGCCGCGACCAGCAGCGCCAGCAGCAGCGCGATCTGCCCCAGCTCTGGAAGGAGTTGCACAGGGGGCATTTACAGCTTCGCCTCGGACGCCGGCACCTGCACGTCGTGCTTGCGGTGCGCGGCGCCCATCTTGTCGGCGACTTCCTTGGGCATGTAGGTCTCGTCGTGCTTGGCCAGAACTTCCTCGGCGACGAAGGTGTCGCCGCGCATGCGTCCGGTCGCGATCACCGCCTGCTTCTCGCGGAACAGGTCGGGGAGGATACCGGTGTACACGACCGGCAGGCGTGCATCGCCGTCGTCGACGACGAAATGCGCTTCCATCGAACCCGATGCGCGCTTGAAGGAGTCCGCCGCGACCATGCCGCCGAGGCGGAAGCGCGCATGCGCGCCGGCTTCGCCCTTGAGCACTTCCGACGGCGTGTACAGGTAGGCGACGTTGCGCTGCAGCGCGAGCGCGACCAGCGTGGTTGCGATCGCCGCCGCGGCGAGCAACGCGAGAATCAACAGCAGACGTCGTTTGCGGATCGGGTTCATCGTCACTTTTCGCTCGTCATTCCCGTGAAAGCGGGGCTTTCGGCGGACGAATGTCCGTCCATCCAGTGTCTTCAGCGCCATCGTTCCGCAAGCGCGCGGCGCGCAGCTTCGCCGCACGCAGTTGCTGCCGGATCGCTATGCGCGGCGCGACCAGATCCCACAGCAACACGACCGCGAATACCGCATACGCGGCAACGACGTAGTTCTGGTAACTCACGATCGTGCCTCCGCCAGCTTGCGCACCCAGTCCTTGCCGGCCTCGCGGCGCAGGTTGTCGGCGCGAGCGCGCGACAGCAGCGAACCGATGAACCACACGTGCGTCCCGACCACCATCGCCCATAACGGCGGCAGCATGCTCGCGTCCATGTGCGACTTGCCGAACAAGCTGATGGTCTGGCCCTGGTGCAGCGAGTTCCACCAGGTCACCGAGTAATGGATCACCGGCAACAGCGCGACGCCGACGATGGCGAGCAATCCCGCCGCGCGTGCAGCGGCGCGACGGTCGTCGATCGCGTTGTACAGGCCGATCACGCCCAGATACAGGAACAGCAGGATCAGTTCCGTGGTCAGGCGCGGGTCCCAGTCCCACCACGTGCCCCACATCGGCTTGCCCCAGATCGAACCGGTGACCAGCGTGATCAGGGTGAACGCGGCGCCGATCGGCGCGCAGGCCATCGCCAGGATCTCGCATAGCTTGATCCGCCAGATCAGCGCGATCGCGGCGTAGATCGCCATCAGCGCGAAGATCGCCATGCTCATCCACGCGCTCGGCACATGGATGTAGAGGATGCGGAAGCTGTCGCCCTGCTGGTAGTCGGCCGGGACCACGAACAGCGCGCCGTATAGTCCGTACCCCATCACCAGTGTCGCCAGCGCGTAGGCCCACGGCGTCCAGCGCTGCGCAAACCGGTCGAAGTAGGGCGGTGACCCGAGTTGGTGGAACCAGCGGACGACAGGGGTCATTCTTGTTTAACTCAAGTCTTCAACTCAAGGCAATGCGGATCGCGGCCGCGGCTGCGAGCGGCGCCAGCACCAGCGCCAGCACCAAGCCGGCGCCGAGCAGCAGCAGCGCGCCGGTCGGGTCCAGGCCTTGCGCGGCGGCGGCGACACTGCCGGCGCCGAACACCAGCACTGGCACGTACAACGGCAACGCCAGCAGGGCGACAAGGATACCGGAGCGCCGCATGCCGACGGTTAAAGCAGCCACCACCGCGCCGAGCAGGCTCAGCAGCGGCGTACCCAGCGCCAGCGCTGCCAGCAGCACCGGCAGCTGGCTACGCGGCAGGTGCAGCAGTTCGCCGAGGAAGGGGGTGGCGATGAGCAGCGGCAGCGCCGTCGTCGTCCAGTGCATGAAGGTGCGCACCAGCACCAGCCACGACAGTGGCACCGGCGCCAGCATCCATTGCTCCAGCGAGCCGTCCTCTGCGTCGCCGCGGAACAGCGTGTCCAGCGCTAGCAGCCCGGCCAGCAGCGCCGCCAGCCACAGCACGGCGGATGCGACCTTTGCCAGCGCCTGGGCCTCGCCGCCGAGCGCAAGCGCGAACAGCACCACGACCAGCAGCGCGAACAGCGCCGGCTGCAGCGCGTCGCCGCGCCGCCGCCAAAGCAGCCGCAGGTCGCGAGCCATCAGCGCCTTGGCCGCGGTCCACATCATGCCGACTTCTCCAACGTCAGCATCCGCGTCCGCACCGGCGGTGCCGCGTACGCCCCGTGCGTCGTCAACAATGCCGCACCGCCATCGCGCAAATGCGCCTGCACCAAGCGGTTGACCAGGTTGATCCCGTCGAGATCGAGATTGGCGTAAGGCTCGTCCAGCAGCCACAACGGCGCCGGCGCCAGCCATAACCGCGCCAGCGACAGACGCTTCTTCTGGCCTGCGGACAGTTGCCGCGCCAACGTGTCCTCGTAGCCGGCCAGGCCGACGATGCCCAGCGCATTGACCGGCATCTGTCCGCGGCGCCGACCATGCAGGCCGCACAGAAAGTTGAGGTTCTCCAGCGTGGTCAGGTCCGCCTTCAGCGCCGGTAGATGGCCGAGGTAGGTGATCGCGCGCGAGCGCAGCGACGCCTTCGCACGTTGCCCGTCGATATCGATCTCGCCGGCATCGGCGCGCAGCAACCCCGCCAGCACGCGAAGCAGTGTGGTCTTGCCGGTGCCGTTGTCACCCTGCACCAGCAATGCCTCGCCGGCATCGACCGCGAAATCCAGCGGGCCGAACACCGGCGCTTCGTTGCGCGCAAAACTCAGGCCGCGTGCGGCGAGCAGCGGCGGGGCGGTGGGCTGGTGTTCGGGCATCGGGAGGGATCAGGCCGTGACGGTCTCGGCAGCGCTATTTTACCCAGTCGACGCAGGAATCGTCGCCGCAATCCGCTGGCCTGGCCGCATACATCCGCAGGCGCACCTGCTCGCCACGCTGCCACCACAGGCTACCGAGTTGGCCGAAACGGCGCGTCAGGTCATCGAACGCCTGCACCGGCAAGCCCGCGACCAGCCAGCTCGGTTCGCGCCAGCTGCGGTCGCGGGCGGAAGAGAAGGCAGGCCGGTAACTCAGGTCGCCATGGGCCAGCCAGAAGTGCAGGGCGCCGTCCGCGGC
>DASZZT010000066.1:0-4196 GCA_035543275.1 Luteimonas sp.
CCAGTTGTACGTCAACTCGATCTCGGCCTCTGGGCTGTCGGGCGCGGACAGGAACACCAGCGTGAACTTGCCCTGCGCGTTCTCCGTCCGCCGCACCTCGCGCAGGCCGAGGCCGTCGCTGTAGAAACGCAGCGAGGCGTCGAGGTCGCGCACGCGCAGCATCGTGTGCAGGTATCGCATCGGCGCCTCCTTCAATCCAGGAACAGGTCCGGTAGCAGCGGGCGCGCGGGATCCACGGCGTATTGCGCAAGATCGTTGACGCCTGCGGCGCGCAGGACTTCATCGTCGATCAGGAATTGTCCATGGAAACCGGCGGCCTCACGCACCAGGACCGCGTGCGCGGCGTCGGCCATGATGTCCGGCTTGCGACAATTTGCAGGATCGACGCCGGGAATCATGTTGATCGCATCGGTGGCGATCACCGTGCGCGGCCACAGCGCGTTCACTGCCACGCCCTGCGGGCCGAATTCGGCGGCCAGGCCGAGCGTCACGAAGCTCATGCCCATCTTCGCCAGTGTGTAACCGGTGTGCGGGCCCCACCATTTCGGATCCAGCGACGGCGGCGGGGCCAGCGACAGGATGTGCGGGTTCGGTGCCTGCAGCAGGTACGGCAGGCACGCCTGTGCACACAGGAAACTGCCACGCGCGTTGACTTGCTGCATCAGGTCGAAGCGCTTCATCGGCGTGTCGAGCGTGCCGCGCAACCAGATCGCGCTGGCGTTGTTGACCAGGATGTCGATGCCGCCGAAGGCATCGACCGTGGCGGCGACCGCCGCGCGCACGGCGTCTTCGTCGCGGATGTCACATCTGAGCGCGAGCGCCTGGCCGCCGGCAGCCTCGACTGCTGCTGCGGCGCTGTGGATGGTGCCGGGCAGTTTCGGATTGGCCACCTCGGATTTCGCGGCGATCGCGATGTTGGCGCCATCGCGCGCGGCGCGCAGCGCAATCGCAAGACCGATGCCGCGCGAGGCGCCGGTGATGAACAGGGTCTTGCCGGACAGCGTTGTCATGACTGCAGCCTCAAGGTGATCCTCATGTTCATCCTTATGGTCATCCTCATGGTTTTGGCCCCTGGCCTTCGTTGTCTTCCCACTTCAGCAACCGCCGCGTCACGAAGCGGTACACCGGCTTGCCAGTCGCGAACCACGCGTCGCGCAGCCATGAATGCCGTTTCAGAACCCGTCGCTCGACCGGCGTCAGTGCGTGCGCGCAATACATGCGCTTGTGCTTGAGCAGGTGGCGCAGATCCTCGCGCGCCAGCAGCCGCATCCAGCGCGAGCGCGGATGGCCGCGCACGGCGAGCTGGAAATCGATGAGCGCCGGCGTGCCGTCGACGAGCACCAGCCAGTTGGCTTCCTTGGCGAGGTCATTGTGGGCCACGCCGCGGCGGTGCAGCTGTTGCAGCAGGCGGCGCGCGCGCTGGAAATAGACGATGTCGCCGCGCGGCGGGCGCTGGTACATCGCCGCACCGTCGAGGTAGCTGCGGTCGAGCACGCGTCCGTCCCAGCGCAGCAGTTGCGGCATCGCGGGCATTCCCTCGATGCAGCGCAGCGCGCGCGCTTCGCGTCGTGCCAGCCACCAGGCCGGCAAGCGCAACCACAACGGCACATGGCGCAGGTCACGGCGCACGAACGGGCCATTTGCATCGCGCATGAGTGCGATGCGGCCGAAGCTGTCAGCCTTGAGCGCCTCGATTTCCACGGCCTGAGAGTGCATGCGCGCAGTGTAGGGCAACCGATCAACTTGGTCGCAGCGTCCTACGGCAGCAGCGCCAGCAGGCGCTCCAGCCGCGCGTGCGGATCGTCCTCCTGCAGCAGTGCCTGGCGTTGGTCGTTGGCCAGCGGCAGCAACTCGGACAGCCGCCAGCCGACCCAGGCCGCATCATCGAAGCGGTTCGATGGCGCAGCCGCATGTTCGCCGCCGACCTGCTCGAGGATGCCGCGCAGCAGCAGCCCCAGCACCGCGTGCTCGGGCCGCAGCTCGTCGTCGGGATCGAGATCGCACCAGGCGATCTGCGCGACCACCAGGCCGTTGTCGCGCACGCGCGTGCGGCGAACGCGGAAACGGCGCGCGCCGCGCACACGCAGGGTCAGCAGGCCGTCGGCGCCGGCGCCGAAATCCTCGATTCGCGCCAGCGTACCGAATGCGGCCGGGGTCGCCGCGACGCCGGTTTCGCTGCCGTCCAGGATCAGACAGATGCCGAAACCGTCACCGCTGCGGCCGCACTCGCGCACCAGGTCCAGATAGCGCGGTTCGAACACGCGCAAGCCCAATACCGCGCCGGGCAGCAGCACCGTGTGCAGCGGGAATAGCTGTAACAGCTGCGGCAGCAATTCAGCGTGCGGCGACGGCATCGCCGCAGTCTAGCGACGCGATGTCTGCAACATCGCAAGAAACCGTCGCGGCGCGCCGTCGAATCCGCCGTTGGACATGAACACGACGTGGTCGCCGGGGTCCACGCGTTCGCGCAAGCCTGCGATCAACGCATCGACATCGGCCGCAGCCACGCCTTCGCCGCGCAGGCCGGCGACGACCTTGCCGGCATCCCACGCCAGTTCCGGACGATGCAGGAACACCACCACATCGGCGTCGTCCAGCGACGGCGCCAGCGCGTCGCTGTGCGCACCCAGGCGCATCGAATTGCTGCGTGGCTCCAGCGCCACCACGATGCGTGCGTCGCCGACCTTGGCGCGCAGGCCGGCCAGCGTGGTCGCGATCGCGGTCGGATGGTGGGCAAAATCGTCGTAGACGGTGATGCCATCGCACGTGCCAATCACTTCCATGCGGCGCTTGACGCTGCGAAAGTCCGCAAGCGCCGGCAGCACCGCAACAATGTCGACACCGACCGCATTCGCCGCGGCCAACGCAGCCAGCGCATTCATCACGTTGTGGCGGCCGAGCAGCGGCCAGCGCACTTCGCCGACATCCACGCCATCGTGCACCACGACGAACGCGCTGCCGTCGTCGTTGAGCAGGCGCGCGCTCCAGTCGAAGCGTCCATTGTCAGTGCTGCCATCGAGCCCGAAGCGCTCGACCGGTGTCCAGCAGCCCATCGCCAGCACTTCAGCCAGATGCTGGTCCTCGCCGTTGACGATCAACCGCCCGCGTCGCGGCACCGTGCGCACCAGATGGTGGAATTGGCGCTGGATCGCGACCACGTCGGGAAAGATGTCGGCGTGGTCGTACTCGAGGTTGTTCAGGATCGCGATCAATGGCCGGTAATGCACGAACTTGCTGCGCTTGTCGAAGAACGCGGTGTCGTACTCGTCGGCTTCGACCACGAATTCGCGACCGCCACCGATCCGCGCCGACACCCCGAAATCCTCGGCGACGCCGCCGATCAGGAAGCCGGGTTCGCGACCGGCGGCTTGCAGCAGGTACGTGAGGATCGTCGTGGTCGTGGTCTTGCCGTGGGTGCCGGCGACGGCGAGCGTGTCGCGACCGGGCAGCACCTGTTCGGACAGCCACTGCGCGCCCGAGGTGTACTTGCGGCCGTCGTCAAGCACCTGCTCGACCGCGGCGTTGCCACGCGACAGCGCGTTGCCGACCACGATCTCGTCGCAGTCGGCGGAGACGTTCTGCGGCGCATAACCCTGCTTCAGCGCGATGCCGAGCTGTTCCAGCTGCGTCGACATCGGCGGGTACACCGCCTGGTCACTGCCTTCGACTTCGTGCCCAAGTTCGCGCGCCAGCGCGGCGACACCGCCCATGAAGGTGCCGGCGATGCCGAGGATATGCAGTTTCATCGAGGGTCTGGAGTCTCAGCCGACGTCGTGACCCGACGCGATCGCCTCGAGGATGCGGGTGAACACTTCATCCAGCGTGCCCACGCCATCGACCACGGTCAGCATCCCGTGCTGGCGGTAGTACTCGACCACCGGCGCGGTTTGCCGGGTGTAGACGTTGAGGCGCGTGCGCACCGACTCGGGGTTGTCGTCGGCGCGGCCCTCGGCCTTGGCGCGACCGGCGATGCGCTCGACCAGCAGCTCGCTGTCGACTTTGAGCTTCACCGCACGGTCCATCGGCTGGCCGATGCGGGCAAGCAGGTCGCCGAACGCGCTGGCCTGGGCGAGGTTGCGCGGATAGCCGTCGAGGATGAAACCGCCTGCAGTGTCCGGACGCGAGAAGCGGGCCTCGAGCATGCCCAGCAGGATCGCATCGCTGACCAGCTCGCCGCGGGCCATGATCTCTTTGGC
>DASZZT010000067.1:0-3306 GCA_035543275.1 Luteimonas sp.
CGGATATCGCGGACTACTCGCAAGCCAAGCTCAACGCAGTAGCAAGGCAGCTAAACGACCGCCCGAGGAAGACCCTAAACTACGAAACGCCAGCGGAACGCTTTAGCCAATCTGTTGCGTCGACCGATTGAATCCACCGCCGAAAGCAGCCAGTCAACCGATCGAGAAATCCTCGCCGGCACTGCCTTCATCTGCGACCAAACGCTCGAGCGCGTCGACGCGCGCATGCGGCGGGCCGTGACGCAACCATTGTGCGAAGACCTCGATGGCGTCATCCGCGCCGGCCGCGAGCACTTCCACGCGGCCGTCGGCGAGATTGCGGGCGTAACCGTGCAATCCAAGCCGCTGCGCCTGCTCGCGGGTGGCAGCGCGGAAGAACACGCCCTGCACTTTGCCGCTGACGAGGAAGCGCGCGGCGCTGTCCATCGCTGTGATCAGCCCGCCTTCGGTCCGCCTGCGCTGGCGATGGCGGCATCGACATCTTTCGCCGTAACCGGGCCGAGAAACTGTTTTGCAACTTTGCCGTCGGGCGCGATCAGGTACGTCATCGGCAATCCGCGCGGCGTGGCGAAATCCTTCGGCGGATCGTAGACATCGACGATCGCCACCGGATACACCACCGGATGCTTCTGCAGGAATGCCCGCATGTCCGCCGGTTCGATGTCCTCATAGGCCAGGCCGATGACTTCGATGTGTTCGCGCATCGCGTCCAGTGCGGACAGTTCCGGCATTTCCTTCAGGCACGGTCCGCACCAGGTTGCCCAGAAATTCACCACCACCCACTTGCCGCGATGCGCCTTGAGGTCGTAATCCTTGCCGTCGAGCGTCTTGACCTGCAACGCCGGGGTGTCGGGCTTGGCAACTGCCGCAGCGGGCGCGGGTTCGGACTTCGGCTTGGTTGCAGCGGCCGGCGCGGACACCGGAGCGGGCTTCGCTGCTTCATTCGCAGGACGCTTGCACCCGGCCAGCAGCAGGACGGCGAGGCACGACAGCAGCAGCAGGCGATTCATGTGGATTCTCATTTCGTAAGGTCGGTGTAGACGCTGGAAACGCGGCGTTTGAGCAGTTCGCGCAGCGGCAGCCGCAGCTGGTCGAGTTCGGCGATCGCGGCAATGCCGAGCGCATCCTCGCGGCATGGCAGGTGCACTTCGGCGATCGGGATGCGCAGTTCGCAGGCCTCGTACAACTCGGCCATGGTGATGCCGTCGAGGTCGCGGGCGAGCAGCCATTCGCCGGATTCGGCGCGCCTCAGCAGGCCGATTTCGCACAGTTCGCCGAGCAATTCCTGCACCAGCGCGTCGGTGAGCATCGGTTCCAGGCGCTGGATCTCGTCGCTATGCAAGCCCTTGCCCTTGTGCCGTTGTTCGGCGAACCGGCCGAGCATGCGCAGCAGCCCGTAAACCTCGTAGCCCTGGGGCAGGCGCATCGCCAGCGGCTGGTAGCGGAATGCCGACATCGACGCCGCGAACGAGGCGCCGAGCAGGATTGACACCCAGCCCAGGTAAATCCACAGCAGGAAGATCGGCACGAACGCGAGCGGCCCGTAGATCTTCTGGTAGGAACCGAAACTGCCCAGGTACAGGCCGATGCTCCATTTCACCAGTTCGAACAGCAGCACCGCCAGCAGCGCGCCCACCATCGCATGGCGCCATTTGATCGTGCGGTGCGGCACCACGCGGAAGATCGCCGCGAACGCGATCAGCTCGATCGTCATCGGCGCCAGCCACAGCATCACCCCCTCGAGCGCGCGGCCCGGGCCGGTCTCGAACACCGCCAGCGCGAAGAACCGCGTCGACAGCGCCAGGCTGGTCGCCGCGACCAGCGCGCCCAGGGTCAGCACCGTCCAGTAGACGAGGAAGCGGCTGAACTTCGGGCGTGCGGTCTTGACCCGCCAGATGCGGTTGAAGGTCGCCTCGACGCTGGTCAGCGTGATCAGCAGCGAGATCACCAGCGCGATCACGCCGACCGTGGTGAGTTGGCCGGTGTTGGCCGAGAACTGGCGCAGGTAGGACTCGACCGCGCGCGCCGAGCTGGGTACGAAGTTGGAGAAGATGTAGTCGCTGAGCTGGTTGCTCCACTGCTCGAACACCGGGAATGCCGACAGCACCCCGAACACCACCATGCTCAACGGCACCAGCGCGAATACGGTGGTGAACGACAGCGCGCCGGCGGACTCGAACAGGCGGTCGTCGAGGAACCGCCGCCACAGGAAGCGGGAGAACGAGATCGCGCGTGCGCGGTCGCGCAGGCGGTCGCTCCAGCGGTTCAAGGAATCCAGCGGCTCCATCCGCCGAAGGGTAACGGAAAAGGGGTCAGCGTGAATTTCGCACCGTCGCATGCGAAAAAGGGGGTCAGAGTGAAGTTTCGCGAGCCGCACCACGCACGATCGCAGGTAAGCTGAGCGCGAAATTCACTCTGACCCCTTTTTCGCATGCCCGAGATTCTGGTGCTCTACTACAGCCGCGGCGGCTCGGTGGCGAACCTCGCGCGCCAGGTCGCGCGCGGCGTCGGCGAAGTCGCGGGCATGTCGGCGCGGCTGCGTACGGTGCCGCCGGTGGCGGTGGTGACGCAGGTCGCCGCGTCGCCCGAGCCGGAGCAAGGCGCGCCCTACGTCTGCAAACAGGACCTGGTCGAATGCGCCGGCCTGCTTCTCGGCAGCCCGACCCGCTTCGGCAACATGGCCGCGCCACTGAAACATTTCATCGACGGACTCGGCGCGGAATGGGTCAGCGGCACCCTGGTCGGCAAACCCGCGGGCGTGTTCACCTCGACCAGCACCATCCACGGCGGCCAGGAAGCGACGCTGTTGTCGATGATGCTGCCGCTGCTGCACCACGGCTGCGTGCTGGCCGGCATTCCCTACACCGAGCCGCTGTTGAGCAGCACCCGCAGTGGCGGCACGCCGTACGGCGCGAGCCATGTCGCCGGGACCGACGACGATCCGCAGCCGACGGATGACGAGGCGCAACTCGCGCGCGCGCTCGGCCGCCGCATCGCGCAGCTGGCTGCGCAGCTGTCGCCAAGCGCCTCGTCGCCATGAGACTCGTCGCCATGAGCACGGCACGCAAGCTGTTGGCGGTGCTGCTGGCTGCGCTGGCGTTGCTCTACGCGGCATGGTTCGGTCGCCAGACGCAATGGGTCGCGCTCGCGGTGTTCGCACTGCCACCGCTGTGGCTGGCGATCGCGAGCTTGCTCGGCGCGCTGCGCAGCGGCTTCTGGGCCGGCCTGCTCGCGCTGCTGTGGTTCTCGCACGGCGTCATGGTGGCCTGGACGCGGCCACCGGAGCGCGGATTTGCGCTGGCGGAA
>DASZZT010000068.1:0-6469 GCA_035543275.1 Luteimonas sp.
GCGGCGCTGTGCCGCGATTACGGCGTCGAGTTCAACCTCGAGGGCAACCCGTTCGCGCCGCCGCGCGCGGGCTATCCCGGTTTCCATGCCTTGTGCGCGCAGGCGCGCCCGGCGCAGGCGACGCTGGTGCCGGACAGTGACGCGCAGCTGACGTCCGACCACGGCTTCGACTTCGCCCGCGATGGCGCTGCATTGCGTCCGCATATCGCCGCGCTGAAAGCGCTGGGGTGCCGGGTCAGCCTGTTCGTTGACGCCGGTTGTCCGGATCTGGAGCGGGCCGCCGCGGTCGGCGCCAACCGGATCGAGCTCTACACCGGCCCGTTTGCCGAGGCGTTCGCGGCCGGCGATGCGGCCTCGGCTCTGGCGGCGTGCACCGACACTGCACGCCGTGCGCAGACGGTGGGCTTGGGCGTCAACGCCGGCCACGATCTCAGCCAAGCCAATCTCGCCGCCTTCCTCTCCGGCGTGCCGCAGGTGCTTGAAGTGTCGATCGGCCACGCCCTGATCGACGAGGCGCTGTACGCCGGGCTGGACGCGACGGTGCGTGGTTATCTGGCGATCCTCTTGCGTTGATCACCGCTGGTGGCTGCGCCCGGCAGCGGCGGGTGCGCATAAAAACGCCGCCCATCGGGCGGCGCAAATTGCTCAGTAAGCGCTTGCTCGGTAAGCGTTGGCGCGCTGCAGGCGCGCCGCCACGGTGGCGCGGTTACTTCTTGACGAAGCCGATTTTCTGCATCTGGGCGTTGCGCGCGGTCGCCAGGACCCTGGCCAGCACGCCATAGTCGGCATCGTCGTTGGTGTCGATCTCCAGCGTCGGCTGGTTGTTCGGGTCGCGCCCGACCTCGCTCTCCATCATGTTGCGCAGTGCCGAGATCGGGGTCGGGCTGTCGTTCCAGAACACCTGTCCGGACGCGTCGATGCGCAGCCGGATCGGATCCGGCGGATTGAGTGGTGTCGGCGGCGGAGTGAGCGAGCGCTGCGGCAGGTCGATATCGATCGGGTACGACAGGATCGGCGCGGTCACCATGAAGATGATCAGTAGCACCAGCATCACGTCGACCAGCGGGGTGACGTTGATGTCGGCCATCGGGCCGCCGGAGGAGTTGGAACTGAAAGCCATCGTCTGTCCTGCCTTAGTTCGGCCGTTCGCGGGTGGCGATGAAGCCGATCTTGCGGATGCCCTGGGCCTGGGCGATGTTGACCACCTCGTTGACCGAACGGTACTTGGTGGTCTTGTCGCCGCGCACGTTCACCTCGGGCTGCGGGGTTTTCTGCGCCTCGACCGAGAGCTGGCTTTCCAGCAACTCCTTGGTGATCGGCGCATCGTTCAAGTACAGATGGCCGTCATCGGTCACGGTGACCGTGATCGGTGGCGCCGGCGGCCTCTTGGCAGCTTTCTTGTCGAGGTTGGCTTGCGGTAGCTCGACCACGATCTTGGGCGTCATCAGCGGCGCCGTGATCATGAAGATGATGAGCAGCACCAACATCACGTCCACCAGGGGCGTGACGTTGATCTGCGATATCGGGGCGCCGCTTTCGGTGCCAGAACTGAAGGCCATGTCCGGACTCCTGACGTCTTAGCGCTTGGCCGGCAGTTCGCCGACGCGGGCGCCGGTGGCGAAGAAGTCGTGCAGATCGTGCGCGAAGGTGTCGAACTTGTTGTAGGTGACGCGGTTCAGGCGGACGTAGAAGTTGTAGCCGAGCACCGCCGGGATCGCCGTGAACAGGCCGATCGCGGTCATGATCAGCGCCTCACCGACCGGGCCGGCGACGGCCTGAATCGATGATTCGCCGCTGGCGCCTAGGCGGA
The DNA here is from genome assembly GCA_035543275.1 of Luteimonas sp. Taxonomy (GTDB): domain Bacteria; phylum Pseudomonadota; class Gammaproteobacteria; order Xanthomonadales; family Xanthomonadaceae; genus Cognatiluteimonas. Next base: position 1,811 of record DASZZT010000068.1, read on the forward strand.
TCAGGGCGCCGTAGATGCCCCACACCGTACCCAGCAGACCGACGAACGGGGCGGTCGAACCGACCGTCGCCAGCACCGTCAGGCCGCCTTCCAGACGCATCGACTCGCGGGTCACAGCCTGGCGCAGGGCGCGATCGACGAACTCGGAGCGGTTCAGCGACTCGACCAGACGCGAGCCTTCGTGACGCTGATGGTGGGCCGCGGCCTGGGCGGCATCGAGCGCGATCTTGGAGAACGGCTCGTTCTTGGGCTGTTCTTCCATGTAGCGGATCGCATCCTGCGCGTTCGTAGTCTCCCAGAACGTGCTGATCACGCGGTCGGCGCCGCGCCTCAGGCTCATGTTCTTGAACAGATTGATCACGATCCAGTAGAGCGACATCGCGGACATGATCAAGAGGGTGAGCAGCACCGCCCATTGAACCGCATAGGCTCCGGGGTCGCTGATCATTTGACTGAGCAGATGGTTGACGCCCATCTGCGTCAGGGCGGTGGCAGCATTGCCTCCGGTCGCAGCGGCGGCATTCGTGGTTTCCTGCAGCATGACGCTTACCTTTGGAGTTGTGGTTTGGGAGAGACGGTGGAGCAGTGAAGCGGATTGTCTGTAAATAGAGTGTGCGGATCAGTTCAACGTGAAGGACACGGGGACACGGACGCGGCCGGCTGACTTTTGGCCATTCCTCATCGACGGATTGAAGCGCCACTTGCGCGCGGCGTCCATCGCGGCGCGATCGAGATCGCGGTTGCGGCTGGACTTCTCGACAGAAACGTTGGTGACGTTGCCGTTGGCGTCGACATCCACGATCAGGACCACCTCACCGGTGATGCCTTCGCGATACGCCGCCGGCGGGTACTTCGGCGGGTTCATGTTCTTGGACGAGATATCGACGCTGGCACCGATGTCCGCGACGGGCGCAGGCGGCGACGGCGGCCGCGGCGGCGGTGCCTGGGTGTCCATCGGCGTCGGCTCGTCGAACACCACCGGCGGCTCTTCCGGCGGCGGCGGGATCGGCGAGGGCTGCGGCGGTGCCAGCTGCTTGATCTGCTGCGGCTTCGGCGGTTCCGGTGGTGGCGGTGGTGGCGGTGGCGGCTTCGGCGGTGGTTCGATGATCACCACTCGGGTGACGTCCTCGTTCTGCTGGTCGGCGCCCGGAGGTGTGACCGGAGCCAGCAGCAGCAGCAGCGCCGCGGCATGGACTGCGATCACGATGGAAAAGCCGGCGATGCGCGGCCAGTTCAGACCACCATCGCGATCGTCGTTCTTGTCGGTCGTCGGCAAGCGTTGCGTCATGCGGGGGGAGCTCGGGCTGTGGCCGGGCGCGATTACGCCCGGGAAATGTCGAGCCGCGGCCGTTTCCGGCCGCGGGAACCTCTAATCGTATACCAATCCGGCGGATGGATACCAACCCACCGCACACTTGCACTCATTTGCCACCGGCAGCGAGGATTCTTTTCGCGTCCGCGGGGTTCTTGACGCCCTTGGCGAGCGCCTGCTGCGCGGCCTGTTTGGCCTCCGAAACGCGACCTTCGTTCAACAGCATCTTGGCCAGGTTCAGATAGGTCTCGCCATCGGACGCCAGCGGTGCGGCCTTGCGATAGGCATCGATCGCCGGGCCGGGCTGCCCGGAAAAATAATAAGCCTGCGCCAGCGCCGAATAAGCCGGGTAATCAGCTTCAAGGACGCCCTTCTGCAGGCCCTCGTTGATCACCCCGACCGCGTCCTTCTCCTTGCCTTTCATGTTGAGGTACAGGGCATAGAGGTTGCGGTAATCCTTGCCTTCGGTCAGCTGGCCGACGGCCCGCAACTTCTCCAGGATCGCGGCGGCCTTGTCGTTCTGGCCGCCCTGCATGTAGACCGAGGCGAGATTCATCTGCTGGCGGCTGTCGCCGGGAGTCTTGGCGCCCAGTTCCGCGGCGATCTCGGCCGCCTGCGCGGGCTGGTTCATGTCGAAATACACGCCCATCAGCAGTTGCAGCCAGTCCGTCTTGGGTTGCGGCACGGCCGCGATCGCCTGCTTCAACACCGCCACTGCTTCGGGATAACGTTTCAGCCGGTAAAGCATGTTGCCTTTCAGCGCGAGGGCGTCCGAATCCTGTGTGTGGGTTTCGACCAGGAACTTGTCCAACGTGGCAAGCGCGTCGGCATATTTCTGTTCCTGGAACTGCAGCTGCGACAGCATGTACATCGCGCCGTAATGGCCATTGTTGTCGAGCCCGTCGGCCGCGATCGCCTGCTTGAGATAGGCCATCGCCGCGGCGCTATCGCCCTGCCCATGGGCAACCTGCGCACCGACCTGGGCCGCGAAGGCGTGATCAAAGGCATTGGCCGCGTTGTCGGCGAGGATCTCGTCGACCTGCGCGCGGGCTTGCGCGACTTGGGTGCTGTCCTGATACACCTTGACCAGCGCGCTCAGCTTCGGGGCACCCCGCACGGACGCCTTGCTGGCAGGCGGCTTGCGCGTGGCCTGCGGATACTTCTGCACCTCGTCGGTGGCCTTGGCCGACCCGACCTGTTGCTTCGCTTCCTTGGCGGCGTGACGGGCCTCGGACAACTCGCGGGCCGTCTGCGCCGTCTGCGCCGACGCATCGGCCATTGCCGCCGCAGCCAGCACCGCACCGATGACGAGCGCAAGCAGATGGTGGGGACGGGTTAACGTGTGGTTGGTTGGCATGGTCAAAACCTCGTTCAGCGGCCCTGCGTGCCCAGACCGCCGGGCCGGTGACGCTATCAGAAACGCGCGCCTGCCGACACGCCTTGACACCGCGGCGGCAGTGGGGTCAACCGCAATTCGGTCGACGGCCGCCGCTACGCACCTGTTCGTAGGTCGGCAGCAGTCCGGCGGCACGGTTGCGCAACTCGCCGATGCGACTTTGCGGGTCCGGGTGGGTGGACAACCACTGCGGCTGACGGCTGCCGCCGGCGGCGATCATGTTCTGCCACAGATTGACCGCTTCGCGCGGATCGAAGCCGGCCTTGGCCATCAGCTGCTGGCCGACCACGTCGGCTTCGGATTCCTGCGCGCGCGAACCAGGCAGCAGGAAGCCGGTCTGGGCCAGGACGCTGCCACCCTGTACCGCCGCATTCGCCGCGCCCTCGCCGTAACGCGAACCCAGCAAGGCGCCCACGACCTGCAGCGCGCCCTGCGCGCCCATCTGCCGGGTGATGCGTTCCTCGTGATGGCGCGAGACCACGTGCCCGATCTCGTGTGCGATCACCGCCGCGAGCTGGTCCTGGTTGCGTGCGACCTTGAAGATGCCAGTATAGACGCCGACCTTGCCGCCGGGCAGTGCGAAGGCATTGGGTTCGTTGTCCACGAACACCGCGGTCTCCCAGCCGGAACTCTGCCAGTTCGCCGGCAGTTCGCGCACCAGCGCACTGACCACGCAGCGCACGTAACCGGTCTGGCGCGCATCGCTGCTTTGCGGCTTCTGCGCCTTCACCTGCGCAAACGCCTGTGCGCCAAGCTGGTTGAGTTGCTGTTGCGAGACCGCACCGACGTATTGGGTGCGGCCGGTCGGCGAGGTGGTGGTGGCGCAGCCGGAGACGGCAACGGCGATGGCAAGTCCGAGCAGCAACGGTTTCATGGCGACGCTCCGTGGGATGACCGGCTTGTTGTAGGCGAGACGGGTTGAAGGCCGTGTCAACCCGCGCCGCCACGCAACTGGACAGGCGATGAATCTCCAACGCGTCGCCGCGCCGCCACGTTACTGGACCTGCGATGAATCTCCAGCGCGTCGCCACGCGCCTAGAAACCCCGCTTGCTGGCTTTTGCGCCGTCGCCACGGCCAGTGCGGTCACCGCACCAGCACCCCAACCGCAACGCGTGGTTCCGATCGATCACACATCCAGGTTGGCGACCTTCAGCGCGTTGTCCTCGATGAAGGCGCGGCGCGGCTCGACTACATCACCCATCAGCGTGGCGAAGATCTGGTCGGCGGCGACCGCGTCCTCGATCCGCACCTGCAGCAGGCGCCGGGTGTCGGGATTGACCGTGGTTTCCCACAGCTGCTCGGGGTTCATCTCGCCCAGGCCCTTGAAGCGCTGGATCTGGCGGCCCTTCTTGGCTTCCTCGAGCAGCCATGCTTGCGCTTCGGCAAAGCTGGCGATGGACTGCGCACGATTGCCGCGCACGATCTGCGCGCCTTCGCGGACCAGTCCGTGCAATTGCGAGGCAGCCTCGCGCAGCGCGCGCAATTCGCCACCCTCGAACGCGGCCAGCGGCAACGTCTGGATCTGCTCCACGCCCATGTGCACGCGTGTCACCAACAGCGCTGCCGATTGCGATTCGGTCGCACGCTGCAATGCCAGCGCATAGCGCGGCTTGCCCAGACCCGTGCGATTGAGGCGTTTTTCGAGCGCATCGAGCTCGTGGCGTTCATCGACATTGGCCAGCAGGTGTTCGCTGTCGAGCGGGGTGAAGTCGATCAGTGATTCGAGCACGATCGGGTCGAAGCGATACGCATTGCGGGTGATGGTGTCGCGCGCGCCGGCGAACACCAGCAGCAGCTTCTCCAGCGCGCCACCGGTGATCGGCGGCTCACCGGTGGCGGGCACCAGCGAGGCACCTTCGACCGCATTCCCGGCCAGGTACGCATCCAGCGCGGCATCGTCTTTCAGGTACAGCTCGGTCTTGCCCTGCTTGATCTTGTACAGCGGCGGCA
>DASZZT010000069.1:0-19852 GCA_035543275.1 Luteimonas sp.
TCAAAACTCGCCGCGATACCAATTTTTCAACTTGTTGAAGAAGCTGCCCGCGCGCCCGGTCGGGATCACCGGCCGGCGCGGATGTTCGATCTGGCTGCCCATCAGCAGCAGGCCGACGCCGGTGGCATGCACCGGATTACCGACCACCTCGCCCAGGCCGGTGACGTGCTGCGGAATGCCGATGCGCACCGGCATCTGCAGCATTTCCTCGGCCAGTTCGACCACGCCTTCCATCTTCGAGGCGCCACCGGTCAGCACCATGCCGGCGCGCACCAGTTCCTCGAAGCCGGAACGGCGCAGCTCGGCTTGCACCATCTCGAAGATCTCCTCGTAGCGGCCCTGCACCGCCTGCGCCAGCGCGTGGCGCGGCAGCCGCCGCGGCGGACGATCGCCGACGCTGGGCACCTGGATGCTTTCCTCGGCGGTCGCCAATTGCGCCAGCGCGCAGGCGTAGCGGACCTTGATCTGCTCGGCCTCGGGCGTCGGCGTGCGCAGCATGTGCGCGATGTCGTTGGTGACGTGGTCGCCGGCGATCGGCAAGGATGCGGTGTGGCTGATCGCGCCCTGCACGAACACCGCCAGATCGGTGGTGCCGGCACCGATGTCGACCAGCACCACGCCGAGCTCGCGTTCGTCGGCGGTCAGCACTGCGGTCGCCGAGGCCAGCGACGACAGGATCAGGTCGTCGACCTGCAACCCGCAGCGCTGCACGCACTTGCTGATGTTGGCCGCTGCCGACTGCGCGCAGACCACGAGGTGCGCGTGCACCTCCAGGCGCACGCCGGTCATGCCGACCGGATTGCGGATGCCTTCCTGCGAATCGTCGAGCACGTACTCGCGCGGGATTGCGTGCAGAATCTTCTGGTCGGCCGGGATCGCGACGGCTTTGGCAGCATCGAGCACGCGGTCGAGGTCACCCCAGGTTACCTCGCCGTCGCGGATCGGCACGATCCCGGGCGAGTTGCGGCATTGCACGTGGTTGCCCGAGATCGACGCGTACACCGAACGGATCTCGCAGCCGGCCATCAGCTCGGCCTCCTCGACCGCGCGCTGGATCGACTGCACTGTCGATTCGATGTCGACCACCACGCCGCGCTTGAGCCCGCGCGACTCGTGCGAACCAATCCCGATCACCTCGATCGGATTGCCCGGCGAATACTCGCCCACCAGCGCCACCACCTTCGAGGTGCCGATGTCGAGGCCGACGATCAATGCCTTGTCACCCTTGCGATTCATGTGTTTCCCTGCGATTGCGGCGCCGCGGACGGCGGCGGTGCCGATGCCCAGCTCAGCGCGAAGCCATTGGTGTAGCGAAGATCGGCGCGCGCCAGCGGCAACTGCTTCTGCGACAGCAGTTGCGGCAACAATCGCGCGAACCGGGCCAGTCGCAGCCGCGCCTCGCTGCTGCCGACCACGACCTGGGTGCCGTCGGACAACTGCAGCGACCAGCTGCCACGACGGTCGAGGCTCAACCCGCGGACATCGATGCCGCCTGGCGCGAACATCGCGCGCGATTCGTTGTAGAGCGCGACCACTGTCGCGACGCGATCGTCCGGACCGTCGAGTTGCGGTAGCCCCTTCGGCGGGGTGATGCCGGCGGCGGGAAACAGCTGCCCGTGTTCGGACAGCAGCCGGTCCTTGCCCCAGCGCGCGAACGGGCGATGCTCGACGATGCGCACCTCGACCACGTCCGGCCAGCGCTTGCGCACCTCGGCGCGCTCGACCCACGGCAGTTTCGCCACTGCCGCCTGCGCATCCGCCAGTCGCACCGCAAAGAAACCATGCGCGGCGTAAGGCAGCAGCGTTGCGCGCAGCTGCTGCGCATCGACGCGCTTGAGCTCGCCTTGCAAGCGCAGGGTCCGCAACGGCCAGCGCTCGGCGCCGATCCAGCCGTTGACCACCGCGACCACCGGCAGCGCGACCAGCATCATCGCGAGTGTCCAGGCGAGCATGCGCAGCATCGCGTTCACCGGTGCGCGCCCTCCATTTGGGTCCGGCTTTCAACCGTCCCGCTTTCGACAGTCATCTCGAGGATCCGCCAGCACAGTTCCTCGAACCCGACGCCCATCTGCCGCGCGGCCTTGGGCACCAGCGAGTGGCTGGTCATGCCCGGCGCGGTGTTGACTTCCAGCAGATGGAACATGCCGGTGCTGCGGTCGCGCATGACATCGACCCTGCCCCAGCCGCTGCAGCCGGCGGCAACGAATGCCGCCAGCGAAATGCGCCGGATCTCGTCCTCGTCGACGCCGTCCAGGCCCGGACACAGGTACTGCGTGTCCTCGGCCACGTACTTGGCGTGGTAGTCGTACCACTGGCCTTTCGGCACGATCCGGATCGACGGCAGCGCGACATCGCCAAGGATGCCGACGGTGAGCTCGTCGCCTTCGATCATCTGCTCGACCAGCAATTCACCCGGATACTTCGCCGCCAGCACGACCGCGTCGTCGAGGTCGGCATCGGTGAATACGCGCGACACCCCGACGCTCGATCCTTCGCACGCCGGCTTGACGATCACCGGCAGGCCGATCGTGCGCGCGGCGGCATGCACATCGCCGCCTTTGGACAGGCGCGCGTAACGCGGCGTCGACAATCCAAGCGACAGCCACACCTGCTTGGTGCGGATCTTGTCCATCGACAGCGCCGAACCGAGCACGCCGGAACCGGTGTACGGCACGCCGAGCGCTTCCAGCAGGCCCTGCATCACGCCGTCCTCGCCGCCGCCGTTGTGGCCGTGGAGGATGTTGAAGACCCGGTCGAACTGGCGCTGCACCAGCGCCACCGCGAGTGCCGGGATGCCGTCGACCGCATGCGCATCGACGCCGCGTGCGCGCAGCGCCTCCAGTACGTTGCGGCCGGAATCCAGCGACACCTCGCGCTCGGAACTGGTACCGCCCATCAGCACCGCGACGCGACCGAACGCGGCCGGATCAGTGACCTTCATCGGCGGGAAAGATTGGTTGACAGCCGCGTGGCTCACTTGCCCACTCCTTCAAACCCATGCGCAGCCAGTTGCTGCGCGGCGTGGCCGATGTCGCCTGCACCCATCAGCAGCAGCAAATCGCCGTCGCGCAAGACGTCCGGCAATACCGCGGCGAGTTCGCCTGCGCTGCCGACGACTACCGGATCGATGCGTCCGCGGGCGCGGATCGCGCGCGCCAGCGACTTCGCATCGGCGCCGGCGATCGGCTGTTCGCCAGCCGGATAGACCTCGGTCAATACCAGCGCATCGACGCCCGACAACACGCCTGCGAAATCGTCGAACAGATCGCGGGTGCGGCTGTAGCGGTGCGGCTGGAACGCGACCACCAGGCGCCGGTCGGGCCAGCCACCGCGCGCGGCGGCAAACACGGCTTCCAGTTCCTTCGGGTGGTGGCCGTAGTCGTCGACCAGCTGCACGGTCGCGCCCTTCGCGGTGCGCAATTGCGCCAGCAGGTTGAAGCGGCGGCCGATGCCGGCGAACTTCTGCAACGCATGCGCGATCGTGTCCGGCGCGATCCCGAGTTGCCAGGCGACGGTGGCCGCGGCCAGCGCGTTCTGCACGTTATGGCGACCGGGCAAGGCCAGCTCGACCGGCGTGCGCGTACCATCCGGCAAGCACAGTGTGAAGCGCATGCAGGCGCCGTCCTGGTGCACGTCCTCGGCGCGCACGTCGGCGTGGGTCGCAAAACCATAGGTAATGATGTGCCGCGAGGTGTCTGCCGCGAGCGCGGCGACTTCCGGATCATCGATGCACAGCACCGCCAGGCCGTAGAACGGCAGCCGGTGCAGGAACTCGGCGAACGCCGCCTGCAGGTTCGCGAAATCGCCGCCGTAATTCTCGAGATGGTCGGCGTCGATGTTGGTGACGATCGCGACCAGCGGGTTCAGGCGCAGGAAACTGCCGTCACTCTCGTCGGCCTCGGCCACCAGCCAGTCGCCACCGCCCAGGCGCGCGTTGGCGCCGGCGGCGAGCAGCTGGCCACCGATGACGAAGGTCGGATCGAACCCGCCCTCGCCGAGCACACTGGCGAGCAACGACGTCGTCGTGGTCTTGCCGTGGGTGCCGGCGACGGCGATGCCGCGGCGGAAGCGCATCAGTTCGGCCAGCATTTCCGCGCGCGGCACCACCGGGATGCGTTGCGTGCGCGCCTCAAGCAATTCGGGGTTGTCGGCCTTGATCGCGCTCGATACCACCACGCAATCGGCGCCGAGCACGTTGGCGGCAGCGTGGCCGCGCTGCACGCTGGCACCGAGCGACGCCAACCGGCGCGTGGTCGCATTGTCGGCGTTGTCGGACCCCGACACGGTGTAGCCGAGCGTGCACAGCACTTCGGCAATGCCGCTCATGCCGACGCCGCCGATGCCGACGAAATGCACACGCGCAGCCTTGCCGTCGAAGCCGGTCCTGGCGAGATCACCCGTGTGCTGCAGGCGACGATGGTTGTGCGCAGAACTCATGCAGCCTCCTGCAGGGCGCTGGCCGCGAGCACGATGTCGGCGACGCGTTCGGCGGCGTCCGGGCGGGCGAGTCCACGCGCGGCTTCGGCCATCGCCAGTCGCCGCGCGGGATCGTCGGCGAGTGCGCCGAGCACCGCGCGCAAGCTGTCGGCAAGCTGGTCGTCCTGCGGCAGCAGCAACGCGGCGCCGCGCTCGACCAGGTATTCGGCATTCCTGGTCTGATGGTCGTCGACCGCCTGCGGGAACGGCACCAGCACGCTGCCGACACCGGCCGCGCACACTTCCGCCAGCGTCAACGCGCCGGCACGGCAGACGACGAGGTCGGCCCATGCGTAGGCCGCGGCCATGTCGGCGATGAACGGTTCGACCGAGGCCGCGATGCCGGCGCTGGCGTAGTCGCGCTCGGCATCCGCGCGCAGCTTCTCGCCGCACTGGTGGCGCACCTCGAGCATGTGGCCGCGCAGTTCGCGCAGCGCCTGCGGCACCGCGGCGTTGAGCGCGCGCGCGCCCTGGCTGCCGCCGAGCACCAGCAACCGTAGCGCACCATTGCGCTGTCCGAAACGCTGCGCGGGCGGCGCGATCGCGGCGATTTCGGCACGCACCGGATTGCCGACGAGCTCCTCGTTGCGGCCCTTGAACGTTTGCGGAAAGCCGGTCAGCACGCGCCGCGCAAAACGCGCCAGCACGCGGTTGGTCATGCCCGGCGCGCGGTTCTGCTCGTGCACGATCAGCGGCGTGCCGCACAGCTTCGCAGCGATCCCACCGGGACCGGCGGCGTAACCACCGAAGCTCACCACCGCGCGCGGCGTGCGCTGCTGCAACACCTGCGTCGCAGCGCGGATCGCCGACAGCACCCGCAGCGGAGCGCCGAGCAGCGTCGCGATACCCTTGCCACGCAGGCCCTTGACCGCGATCGTGTCGATCGCGATGCCGTGCTGCGGCACCAGCTGCGTTTCCATGCCGCCGTCGGCACCGAGCCACACCACTTCGACACCGCGCGCGCGCAATGCCGCCGCAACCGCGAGGCCGGGGAAGATATGCCCACCGGTGCCGCCGGCAAGAATCATGACGGGCGCGCCGGAACTCATGCGCCCTTCCTCAGGCCGAGCGTGCCCGAGCCGAGCGTCGGCTCGATCCGCGGGCGTGAACGGCTGCCGCCGCGCGCCGCGATGTCCAGCGGCGGCTGCGCCGTCGGCGGGAGCGTGCTCTTCGAGTGCAGGCCGGCCGACGGCTGCGCTGCATCGCCGCGCAACTTCGCGACCTGGCGCTCGGCACGATCCAATTCGTACGAGACGCGCAACAGCAGGCCGAGCGCAGCGCAGGTCATCAGCACGCTGGAGCCGCCGGAGGAAATCAGTGGCAGGGTCAGACCCTTGGTCGGCAGCAGCCCGAGGTTGACGCCGATCGACACGAAACTCTGCAGGCTCATCCACAGCGCAATGCCGAACGCACAGTAGCCGGCGAAATGGCGGCGCATCTCCACACACCGCAGGCCAACCCAGAACGCGCGCCCGGCGAGCAACGCATACATGCCGATGACCAGGCACACGCCGGCGAAGCCGAGTTCCTCGGCGATCACGGCGAGGATGAAATCGGTATGCGCTTCCGGCAGGTAGGCGAGCTTCTGCACCGAGGCGCCAAGGCCGACGCCGAACCACTCGCCGCGACCGACCGCCATCAACGCGTTGGTGAGCTGGTAGCCGCTGTTGAACGGGTCCGCCCACGGATCCAGGAACGAAGTGAAGCGACGCACCCGATACGGTTCGGCGATCGCGATCATCGCCAGCAGCGGCAGGCCGACCAGCACCGGCCCGAACATGCGCGGCATGTTGACGCCGCCGAGCACCAGCATGCCGGCGGTGATCGCCAGGATCAGCGACAGCGAGCCGAAGTCCGGTTGCAGGATCAGCAGGCCGACCAGCAGCGCCGCGACACCGAGCGGCTTGAGCATCGCCGACCAGGTCGCCGTCACTTCCTCCGCGAAACGCTTGAGGTAGCTGGCGAGCCAGACGATGTACAGCAGCTTCACCGCTTCCACCACCTGGAAGCTGGCGACGCCGAGATTCAGCCAGCGACGCGCGCCGTTGACGGTGCGGCCGATGCCGGGCACGAACACCAGCAATAGCAGCACGAAGCAGGCCAACAGCAGCCATTGCCCGTAGTGTTCGACCGATTTCAGTTCAGTGCGCATCAGCCACAACGCCAGGCCGATGCCGATCGCCAGGAACAGCACGTGCCGGCTCAGGAAATAGAACGGCCCGACGCCGAGGCCCTCGCCGATCGCGATCGAACTCGATGCCACCATCACCACGCCGAAGCAGACCAGCGCGATCGACACGCCCAGCAGCCACGGGTCGAAATGCCCGGGGATGGCGTCGAGCCGGGTGGCCTGGCGCGCGCTGCTGGCGATGGGCGACCTCGCGGTAGCTGACATGTTCATCAGCGCACCTTCAACGTCGCCAGGCCCACCAGCACCAGCACCACCGAAATGATCCAGAAGCGCACGATCACGCGCGGCTCGGGCCAGCCTTTCAGTTCGAAGTGGTGATGGATCGGCGCCATCCGGAACACGCGCTTGCCGGTGAGCTTGAACGAGGCGACCTGGATGATCACCGACAGCGTCTCGATCACGAACACGCCGCCCATGATCACCAGCACCAGTTCCTGGCGGACGATCACCGCGATCGTGCCGAGCACCGCGCCGAGCGCGAGCGCGCCGATGTCGCCCATGAACACCATCGCCGGATAGGTGTTGAACCAGAGGAAGCCGAGGCCCGCGCCGGCGATCGCCGCGCAGATGATCACCAGCTCGCCGGCGCCGCGGATCTGCGGGATCTGCAGGTACTTGGAGAACTCGGCGTGGCCGGAAGCGTAGGCGAACACGCCGAGCGCGCAGGCGACCAGCACCGTGGGCATGATCGCCAGGCCGTCGAGGCCGTCGGTGAGGTTGACCGCGTTGGAGAAGCCGACGATCCAGAAATAGGCAATCGCGACGAAGCTGACCCCGACCAGCGGCAACGCGATCGCCTTGAACATCGGGATGTAGAAAGTGGTCGCCGCCGGCACGTCGGCGGTGTAGTACAGGAACAGACCCGCGGCCAGCCCGCACACCGACTGCAGCAGGTATTTCCAGCGCGACTTCATGCCGTTGGGGTCGCGCTTGACGATCTTCATCCAGTCGTCGTACCAGCCGATCGCACCGAACGCGAGCATCACCGCGAGCACCAGCCACACGTAGCGATTGCGCAGGTCGCCCCATAGCAGCACCGAAGCGAGCACGGTAAGCAGGATCAGCGCGCCGCCCATGGTCGGCGTGCCGGCTTTGGAGAAATGCGTCTGCGGGCCGTCGCTGCGGATCGGCTGCCCGCCCTTGAACAGCGCGAGCTTGCGGATCACCGCCGGCCCCCACCACAGCGACAACGCCAGCGCGGTCAGCGCGCTGAGGATGCCGCGGAAGGTGAGATAGCCGAACAGCCCGAACAAACCTTCGTGATGCTGCAGCCAGCGCGTGAGTTCAAGCAGCATGTGCGTCGCCCCCTCCATCCGGCAGCAGTGCGGTCACGATCCGATCCATCGCGCTGCCGCGCGAACCCTTGATCAGCACCCGCACGTCCGGCTTCAGCGCGGCGCGCAGGGCGTCGGCGAGTGCGACGTGCGAATCGAAATGTTCGGCGCCAGCACCGAACGCAGTTGCAGTCGCGGCGCTCAGCGGTCCCAGCGCAAACAGCCGTGCGATACCCGCGGCCCTGGCGCGACGCCCGGCTTCGGCATGCAACACTTCGGCATCCGCGCCGAGCTCGCGCATGTCACCGAGCACCAGCCAGTTTTCGCCGCCGCCAGTGGTGAGCGTGTCAATCGCGGCATTGAGCGAGCCGGGATTGGCGTTGTAGCTGTCGTCGATCAGCACCACGCCGTTCGGCAGGCGGTGCGTGACCATGCGGCCCGCGACCGCGCGCGCGGCACCAAGCCCGTCGCGGATCGTATCCAGCGATGCTCCGGCGCCCAACGCCAACGCTGCGGCGGCGAGCGCATTGAGCACGTTGTGGCGCCCGGGCAGTGCCAGCGCAATCATCGCTTCGCCTTGCGGTGTGACCAACACGAAACGCGTGCCCTCGGCATCGGGCGCGATGTCGCGCGCGATGATGTCGGCGCTCGATTCCAGCCCGAACCGGATCAGCCGCCGACCATGCGCACGCTCGGCGAAATACGGTGCGAACGCATCGTCGGCGTTGATCACGGCGACGCCACCGTTGGGTAGCGCGTCGTAGATCGCAGCCTTGGTGTCGGCGACGCCGAGCAGGCTGCCCATGCGCTCCAGGTGCGCCGGCGCGATGTTGTTGACCAGCGCCACGTCGGGGCGCGCGATCGCGGTCAGGTAGGCGATGTCGCCGGGCTTGCCTGCGCCCATTTCGTAGATCGCGAACTGCGCGTCTTCCGGTGCATCGAGCACCGCCAGCGGCAGGCCGATCTCGTTGTTGCGGTTGCCGGGGTTGGCGTAGGCCTCGCCAGCGTATTGCAGGATCGACAGCAGCAAGGCCTTGACGCTGGTCTTGCCGTTGCTGCCGGTGATCGCGATCACCTTGCCCGTACGCGTGTGCTGCAGCGCGGCGGCAAACGTCGCCAACGCGCGCTCGGTATCGGCGACGACCACCTGCGGCAGCGCGATGTCGAACTCGCGCGAGACCAGCGCCGCACGCGCACCGGCATCGGCCGCGGCGGCAACATGGTCGTGGCCATCGAAGTGTTCGCCCTTCAACGCCACGAACAGCACGGCGCGGCCGTCGCTGGCGTCGAGCGTGCGGGTATCGGTGGCGATCGCATCGATGAGCATGTCGGAAGCGGGCACGTCGGTGCCGCGCAGGCGGCCACCGGTCCATTGCGCGATGCGGCTGAGCGGCAATGGCTTCATGCCCGCGGCCCCTGTGATGCATGTGCCTGCGATGCATGCGCCAGTGTCGCCCGCGCCACGACAGTGTCGTCGAACGGATGACGCACGCCGGCGATCTCCTGGTAAGGCTCGTGGCCCTTGCCGGCGATCAGCACGATGTCATCAGCCGTGGCCGCGCCGATCGCGCGAGCAATCGCGGCGGCGCGGTCGCGCTGCACGATGATTGCGTCCGGTTCCCTGAAGCCGGCCAGGATGTCGGCGACGATCGCATCGCCGTCCTCGCCGCGGGGGTTGTCGTCGGTGACGATCACCAGGTCAGCGCCGGCCTCGGCGATCGCAGCCATTTGCGGGCGCTTGCCGACGTCGCGTTCGCCGCCGCAGCCGAACACGCAGACCAGCCGCCCGTGCGCATGCGCACGCAGTGAGGCCAGCGCCTGTTGCAGCGCATCGGGCGTGTGCGCGTAGTCGATCACCACCAGCGGCTGGCGGCTGCCATCGGACGCGAGGCTGCCGAGCCGGTTCATGCGGCCGGCAACCGGCTCCAGCTGTGACAACGTGACGGCGATGTCGGCCGACGCATCGCCGAGCGCATGTAGCGCACCGGCGACGGCGAGCAGGTTGTCGACGTTGAAGCGGCCGAGCAGTGTTGATTGCACTGGAACGCGCTCGTCACCGACGATCAGGTCGAAGGCGATGCCGTCGGCATCCAGCACGACATTCTCCGCGCGCACCTCGACCTGCGCACCGCGCGAGCTCAGGCCGATCGTGTGCGTCTGCGCCGGCAGGCCGGCGCGCAATTCGCGGCCATGGGCGTCGTCGAGATTGATTACCGCGGCGCGCAGGCCCGGCCACGCCAGCAGCCTGGCCTTGGCGGCGCCGTAAGCCTGCATGTCGCCGTGGTAGTCGAGATGGTCGCGGGTGAGGTTGGTGAACACGGCGACGTCGAAATGCACGCCATCGACGCGGCCCTGGTCGAGCGCGTGCGAGCTGACTTCCATCGCCACCGCTTGCGCGCCGGCGTCGCGCAGTTGCGCCAGCAGCGCATGCAGCTGCAGCACCAGCGGCGTGGTGAAACCGGTCGGCACCACGTCGCCATACAGGCCGGCGCCGAGCGTGCCGATGCTGCCACTGCGCACGCCGCGCAGCGACCACGCCTGCGCCAGCAGCTGCACGGTCGAAGTCTTGCCGTTGGTGCCGGTGACGCCCACCATCGTCATTGCCTTCGATGGGTGGCCATGGAAACGGTCGGCGAGTTCACCCATGCGCGCGCGCAGGTTCGGGACCGCAATCGCGTCCGCCGGTGCAGGCATGTCGCGCGGCGCCGGCGGCTCGAACAGGATCGCCGCGACGCCGGCCTGCTTCGCCGCAGTGACGAAGTTCAGTCCGTGCGCGCCGAAGCCTTCGATCGCGACGAACGCATCGCCCGGACGGATCGCGCGGCTGTCCTGCACCAGGCCGGTGATGACGAGCCCGGCCGGCACGTTCGTCACGCCCGGCAGCAGTTCCGACAGCAGCATGGCGCGGCTCATCGCACTACTCCAGGCGCGGCGACGCCGGCAGCGACCGGCAACGCCGGTACGGCATCGTCACCCGCGTCGTCCGTAACTGGTGCGTTGGCGAGTTGTTTGCCGTCGCGCCTGGCCTCGGCCGCAGCCTGCGCCGCCAGCCAGGAGTCGATGTCGTCCGGCGGCACATCCATCAGCCGCAGCGCGCCCTCCATGACGTTGTGGAATACCGGCCCGGATACCGAACCACCGTAGTAGCCGCGACGGCTGGGGTCGGGCTCGTTGATCACCACCACCATCGAGAAGCGCGGGTTGTCGACCGGCACCACGCCAGCGAATAGCGACACATAACGTCGTGAATAGCCGCCGCCGCTGGCCTTGCGCGCGGTGCCAGTCTTGCCGGCGACGTGGTAACCCAGGATCGCGGCCGTGGTCGCGGTGCCACCGGGTTCGGTCACGGTCTGCATCATCTTCATCACTTCATGCGCGATCTCCGGCTGCAGCGCCAGCTTCGCCGGATTGCGCTGGCCCTTGACGAAGGTCGGCGCGATCAGCTTGCCGCCGTTGGCGAGCGCGGCGTAGGCCTCGGCGATCTGCAGCGGCGTGGCGGACAGGCCGTAGCCGTACGCCATCGTCTGCTTGGTGGTGCCGCTCCAGCGTGCCGGCGACGACAGTACGCCGGCCGATTCGCCCGGGAAGCCGCTGCGCGGCGCCGAGCCGTAGCCGAAGCCGTGGACGAAATCATAGAACTGCTGGTCCGGCAGCATCGCCGCCAGCTTTGCCGCACCGACGTTGGAGCTCTTGGTGATCACCCCGGTCACCGTCAGCACGCCGTGGTTGTGGGTATCGTTGGTGCGATAGCGACCATTGGCCATCCAGCCGGGATTGGTGTCGACCAGCGTGTTGGGCATGACTACGCCGGCCTGCAAAGCCGCCGCGATGGTGATCGGCTTCATCGTCGAGCCGGGCTCGACCACGTCGGTGACCGCGCGGTTGCGATGCGCATCGCGCTGGCCGCCATCGATCGCGTTGGGATTGAACGACGGCAGGTTGGCCATCGCCAGCACTTCGCCGGTGGCGATGTCGAGTACCACCGCCGAGCCGCTGCTGGCGCCGGTCTCCAATAGCGCGTGCTTGAGCTCGCGATAGGTCAGGTACTGGATGCGGCGGTCGATACTGAGGGTCAGGTCCTTGCCCGGCTGCGCCGCGCGTACCAGATCGACGTTCTCGACGATGCGGCCGCGACGGTCGCGGATCACTTTCTTTGCACCTGGCGTGCCGCGCAGCCAGTCGTCGAACGCCAGCTCCACGCCTTCCTGGCCGCGGTCGTCGATGTTGGTGAAGCCAAGCACGTGCGCCAGCACGTCGCCCTGCGGGTAGAAGCGGCGGAATTCGCGCTGCGAGAACACGCCCTGGATGTTGTGCGCGAGGATCGCACGCGCCTGGTCGGGATTGATCCGGCGCTTGAGGTACACGAATTCCTTGCCGCTGCGCTGGCCGATCTTGCGGGTCAGGTATTCGATCGGCACGTCCAGCGCGCGCGCCAGTTCCGGCAGGCGGTCGGGCGTTTTCAGCAGTTCCTGCGGATTGCCCCAGACCGACTCAACCGGCGAGGACACCGCGAGTGGTTCGCCGTTGCGATCGGTGATCATGCCGCGTGAGGTCGGGATCGGGATTTCGCGCAGGAAGCGCGCGTCGCCCTGCAGACGATAGAAATCATTGTCGATCAGCTGCAGGTCGACCGCGCGCCCGATCAGCGCCAGCGTGCACAGCGCCAGCGTGCCGGTGACCATCGCCAGCCGTCCGCGCAGGTTGAAGCGCGCGCGATTGCGCGATTTGGCCGGCGCGCCCTTGCCTGCGCGCGTGCCGATCGAAGCCTTGTTCATGGGCGCACCACCACGATGTCGCCGGTTTCCGGGAACACCATGCCCAGTCGCGTGCGCGCGACCTGGTCGATGCGGTTGCTCTCCGCCCAGGTCGCCTGCTCCAGCTGCAGGCGGCCGAATTCGATGTTGAGCTCGTCGCGCGCCTTTTCCAGCTTGCTCAGCTGGATGAACAACTGGCGATGCTCATGGCGCGCGAACACCACCGCGATCGCCGACAGCACGTTAACCGCGACCAGTACCACCAGCAGCAGGCGCGCGCTCATGCGAGCTTCTCCGCCACGCGCAGCACCGCGCTGCGTGCGCGAGGATTGGCGGCAGTTTCCGCAGAATCGGCCTTCTGCGCGTCCCCAATCGCCAGCAACGTCGGCGTGAACGCCTGCGCCACCGGTATCCGCCGATTGCCGGCTGGTGCCTTGGCATGGGTGGCGATGAAGCGCTTGACGATGCGATCTTCCAGCGAATGGAAGCTGATCACCGCCAGCCGGCCACCGGGCTTGAGGCGTGCATACGCCGCGTCGAGGCCGGTTTCGATATCGGCCAGTTCGCGATTGATGAAGATGCGGATCGCCTGGAAGCTGCGCGTCGCCGGGTGAATGCTTTTATGTTGTTTGCCGCTGTCGCCGCGAGGCATCACCGAGGCGATCAGATCGGCCAGCTGCGCGGTGCGCGTCAGCGCTTGCTCGCCACGGCGTGCAACGATCGCCTTGGCGATCCGGCGCGACATGCGCTCCTCGCCGAAGGTCCACAGCACGTCGGCGATTTCCTTCTCGTTGGCGCGCGCCAACCACTCGGCCGCGCTTTCGCCGCTGTCCGGATCCATGCGCATGTCGAGCGGGCCGTCCTTGCCGAAGCTGAAGCCGCGCTCGGCGACATCCAGTTGTGGCGACGAAACCCCGAGATCGAGCAGCACGCCGTCGAGACCGGCGGCGGTGGCGTCCCAATGCGCAAGGTCGGCGAAGCTGCCGCGGCGGATCGCGACGCGCGCATCGCCACCGAACTCATGCTCGGCCACGGCGATCGCCTCGGGATCCTTGTCCATCAGCAGCAGTCGCCCTCCGGGCCCGAGCTGTTCCAGCACGCCGCGCGCATGTCCGCCGCGCCCAAACGTGCCATCCAGATAGGTTCCATTCGCCTTCACCTGCAGCCCGCCCATGACCTGCACGTACATCACTGGCAAGTGCTGCACTGGCAAGTGCTGCACCGGCAAGTGCCGCCCCGGAAGGTGGGCGGACACGGCGTCCGCGCCACCGCCCGTCATAGCTGCAGGTCGAGCATGTCCTCGCCCAGGTCGGCATCCGAAAGCGTCTGCCGGATCTGCGCGTGGTGTGCCTGCTCGCTCCACAATTCGAACTTGTCACCCATGCCCAGCAACACCGCTTTCTTCTCGATGCCGACCGCGCTGCGATGGCTGGCCGGGATGCTGATTCGGCCGTTGCCGTCGGGCTCGACGAAGCTGGCCGCACCGACCAGCTTGAGCTGGAACGCGCGGCTGGTCTGCCGGGTTCGTGGCAGCGCATTGACCTGGTCGCGCACCCGCTCCCAGACTGGCTGCGGATACAGGTACAGCGAGCCGGACTCGAACGGGTTGTAGGTGAGCACCAGACGATTGCCGCACTCGCGCACGATCAGGTCCCGGTAACTGGTGGGAATCGCCAGCCGGCCCTTGTCGTCGATGGTGATGGCGGTCTCGCCCTGGAACATTTGCCCCTGCCCGGTGACCCGTCTGTGCGGGTTTGTGACCCATGGAAAACCACGAATTTCCCGGTTTCCCCACTAGTCGCCACCTTAGGAGTGGCCCACAGGGTTGTCAACAACTTTCAAAGGCAATTTTCGCTAGGCCGGTCAATGACTTGCGGCAAACTTCAGAGACTTGTTCAAGCTTTATCCACAAGCGACTGATTCGTCTCAAATTATGGAGAATCAGCAATCTTGGCACGACCCGGAACCAGGCCGATCGTCGTCCAAAACTCGGTCTGCTGCGCCGCAAGCCGTGTCTAGTCATCCACTGAATTGATTTTCATAAATCAATCGATCATGGCAATCGATGCTGTGGCCGCCGTATGACGACCGCACAGAAACAACCCTCCGAGTCGCCTGTGGCTGGTTCCTTGAAGAGGGGCGGAGCCGGCCGTTAAGCCGGGTTCTGTCGTGGACAGTCATTCCTCTAGGCGCAACGTCACCGTTACGCTCAAGCAGCCTACCCGGAGACACCGCGGGCCGCGGCATTGCCTCCCTATTTGGCCTTGCTCCCGGTGGGGTTTGCCGTGCCGGTCCGTTGCCGGACTCGCGGTGCGCTTTTACCGCACCGTTTCACCCTTGCCACGCACGTCTTGCGACGCCGTTCGGCGGTCTGCTCTCTGTTGCACTTTCCGTCGGCTCGCGCCGCCCAGGAGTTACCTGGCACCGTGCCCTGTGGAGCCCGGACTTTCCTCGGCACCCGCACCCATCGAAATGGATGCGAATGACGCGACTGCCTGGCCGACTCCGCCGCGAGCATTGTCGCATGCACCTGTGCGCAAGGCTTACTCGCCCCCATACAGCGTCTTGCGCGGCGCGCCGCTGAGCTCGGCGGCCAGCTTCGCCGCGGTCGACGGCGGCAGGTGTTCGCTGAGCCTGGCGTAGAGCCGGCGACCTTCGACGATGTTGGCGTCGGCATCGTCGCCGGCGCCTTCGACGATCACCACGAACTCGCCGCGGCGCTGGTTCGGATCGGCGGCGACTTGCGCGCGCACGTCCGCGAGCGTGCCGTCGAGTACGGTCTCGAACAGCTTGGTCAGCTCGCGCGCCAGCGCCGCCGAGCGCTGAGCGCCGAAAATGCCGGCCATGTCGGTGAGCGAGTCCTCGATGCGATGCGCGGATTCGTAGAACACCAGAGTGCGCGGCTCCGCGGCCAGGCGCGACAACCGTTCGCGCCGCGCCGACGCCTTCGCCGGCAGGAAGCCTTCGAACACGAAGCGGTCGCTCGCCAGGCCAGCCACGCTCAACGCCGCGATGACCGCGCTCGCGCCCGGGATCGGGCTGACCTTGATGCCCATGGCGCGCGCGGCGCGCACCAGCCGGAAGCCGGGATCGCTGATCAACGGCGTGCCGGCGTCCGACACCAGCGCCAATGAATCGCCGGACTGCAGCCGCGCCACCAGCTTGTCCGCGATCTCGCCCTCGTTGTGCTCGTGCAGCGCCAGCAGTGGTTTCTCGACGCCGTAGTGCGCCAGCAGTTGCCGCGTATGGCGCGTGTCCTCGGCGCAGATCGCCGCGACCGCCTTCAGCGTGGCGAGCGCGCGCGGCGACAGATCGGCCAGGTTGCCGATCGGCGTGGCAACGACGAACAGGGTGCCGCTTTGGGTGCCGGGTGGCGCTTGCATCGTCTCTCCACGCGCCGCGCGGGATGCCTCGCGCGGGTAGAATCCTAACCGGTTCCCTTCAAGCGCCTGCGCGCGGCGGATGCAAATGAGCTGGATGCCGATGAAATCGTTGCCCAAAAGGAGCTTCATACCGCTGCTGGTAGCGCTGCTCTCGGTCGGCTGCAGCACCGTGGAGGTCAGCCATCCCGGCGCGCCGCAGGCCGCGATCAGCCCTGCGTTCGCCAGTGCCGCCGAACTCGCACGCAACGACGCCGGCCTCAGCGGCCAGGCGAAGCAGGACAATGCCAACCAGATCGAGCACCTGCTGGCCGGACTCGACGATGCCACACTGGCGCGCGACGCCGCCGCGCTGCCGGCAGGCGACCCGCTTTACAACTTCGCCGGACGCGCGCTGCTCAATCGCGGCCTGCCGCTGCCGCGTCCGTTCGATCGCGGCGGCAACTGGCGCTTTGACGCCGGCAACCGCCCGCCCGCCGAGAGCGACGGCTATCGCCCGCCGATGAAACTCGGCGTGCTGTTGCCGCTGACCGGCAGCCTCGCCACCGCGGCCGCGCCGGTGCGCGACGGCCTGCTGACCGGCTACTACGGCGAGCACCGGCGGCGTCCCGAGATCGTGTTCTACGACACCGCCGGCACCTCCAGTGGCGCGATCGCCGCCTACGGCAAGGCCGTGGCCGATGGCGCCGACTATGTGCTCGGCCCGCTCGGCCGCGACGAGGTCAGCGCGGTGTTCCGCAGCGGCAAGCTAAGCGTACCGATGCTTGCGCTCAACCGCGGCAACATCGCCCCGCCCGGCGGCAGTGCCAGCTTTTCGCTGGCCCCGGAAGACGACGGCAGCGCCGCGGCCGAATTCCTGCTCGCGCGCAATGCCCGTCGCGTACTGGTGCTGAGCGATGGCGACGGCAGCATGCGTCGCGCAGTCAGCGCGTTCCGCGAACACCTGCTCGGCCGCGGCGGCAGCGTCATCGACACGCTCACCGTCGCCGCCAAGCCCGGTGACATGGGCGCCGCATTGCAAGCCGCGGCGCAAAAGGAAGGCGGCGTCGATGCCGTATTCCTCGCGCTGAAGACGAGCCAGGCGCGCGCGCTGGCGCCGCAACTGGCGATGGCCGGCCTCGGCGGCAAGCCACGCGTGGCGACCTCGCAGCTGGCCAGCGGCATCGACGGCGCTGCCGGAGATCGTGCACTCGACGGCATCGCCTTCCCGAGCGAGGCCTGGGGCATACGCAGCGTCGCCGGCCTGCCCTCGGCCGCGAGCGCCGGCAAGACGCTGCCGAGCGCGCGCGGACCGGCGGCCAAGCTGTTCGCCTTCGGTTACGACGCGTGGCTGCTGACCGCCTACCTGGAACGCCTGGCCACCGGCGCCGACGGCAACGTGCAAGGCGCCACCGGCACGCTGCGCATCGACGGCTTCGGCAACGTCGTGCGCACGCCGGCGTGGTCGACCTTCAGCGGCGGCAGCGCAGTGCCGCTGGGCAATGGCGGCCGCTGATTCCGGCACGCTTGATTCCGGCACGCGGCGCGTCGATCGTCGTGCGCGCGGCGCGCTGGTCGAAGCTGCCGCGCGCCAGCATCTATTGGACGCCGGCCTGCGCGAACTCGCTGCCAACGCCAATTACCGCGGCGGTGAACTCGACCTGGTCATGCTTGATAGCAGCGGGCGCGATGGCGACTGCGTCGTCTTCGTCGAAGTGCGTTACCGCAGCCACGCCTGCTTCGGCGGTGGCGCGCAATCAATCGATGCCGGCAAGCGCCGCAAACTGGTGCGCGCCGCGCAACTGTTTCTTGTCACGCATCGCGAACTGCGCAACGCGCCGTGCCGTTTCGACGTCGTCGCTGCCGACGGCGACCCAGCCGCGCCGCGCATCACCTGGCTGCGCGATGCCTTTCGCGCCGACGACGCGTGAGCGCCCTGCCCGCCCATGCTCTGCCCGACGCGTTGTCGGCTGAACTTGCCGCGTTGCTCGGTGATGGCTGGCTGACCGATCCCGACGAACGCCTGACCTACGGCTACGACAACTCGCGCAAGCTGGCGCTGCCCGATGCGGTGGCATTGCCGACCACGCGCGAACAGGTGCTCGCGTTGGTGCGGGCCTGCCGCGCGCATCGCGTGCCGGTGATCGCGCGCGGCCGCGGCACCAACACCACGGGCGCGGCGGTGCCGATCGCCGGCGGCGTCGTGGTGTCGTTCGAACGCATGCAGCGCATCCTCGACATCCGCCCCGGTGATCGCTGCGCAGTGGTCGAGCCGGGCGTGCTCAACGGTGACCTGCAGCGCGCGCTCGCGCCGCATGGGTTGTTCTGGCCGCCGGATCCGACCAGCGCCGACTATTCGACCGTCGGTGGCAACCTCGCCTGCAACGCCGGCGGCCCGCGCGCGGTGAAATACGGCGCCTCACGCGACAACGTGCTGGCGCTGACCGCGGTCACTGGCGCCGGCGAACTGATTCATTGCGGCAGCGCAACCACCAAAGGCGCGACCGGCTATGACCTGCAGCGCCTGCTGGTCGGCAGCGAAGGCACGCTGGCATTGATCGTCGAGGCGACGCTGAAGTTGACGCCATTGCCGCCACAGCGCCGTGCCCTGCGCGCGATCTATCGCGATGTTGCCAGCGCCGCGGCTGCAGTCGCCCGCCTGATGGCGCAACCGGTGACGCCATCGATGCTGGAATTCATGGATGGCGATTGCGTGCGGCTTGCACGCGACGTTGGTGGGGCCGACTTGCCGGGCGATGCCGATGCGTTGCTGATGATCGAAGCCGACGGCGATAGCGAGACGTTGCCGCACGCGATCGAGGCGCTGGCGCGCGCCGCGGAAGGCGAAGGCCTGGTGTCGCTCGATGACGCCGCCGACGACGCCGCGCGCGCGAAACTGTGGGCCGCGCGCAAGGCTTTGTCGCCGGCGTTGCGCACGCTGGCGCCGGGCAAGATCAACGAAGACGTGGTGGTGCCCGTATCACGCATCCCCGATCTCGTCGCCGGCGTGCAGGCACTGGCGCGCGAATTCGCACTGCCGATCGTGACCTTCGGCCACGCCGGCAACGGCAACCTGCACGTCAACATCCTGTTCGACCCGGCCGACGCCACGCAGTCGCGGCGTGCACACGCCGCACTGGCACGCGTGTTCGCGTTGGCGCTGTCGCTCGGCGGGACCCTGTCCGGCGAGCACGGCATCGGCATGATGAAGCGCGAGTTCATGCCGCAGGCGATCGATGCGCCGACGCTGGCGCTGATGCGACAGCTGAAAGCGGTGTTCGATCCCGACGGCATTCTCAACCCGGGCAAGCTGCTGCCGGATTGACCCGGAAACATGGCTCCTTGGCTCAAGCGAAATGCGCGTAACCCGCTCGCGGCGGCAGCCATTCGCTGCCATCGGGCATCAGCGCACACACGCCAGCGCCATCGATGATCCGACCGATCCGCGTGATCGCAACGCCGGCCTCTTGTGAAATCCGCTCGATGAACTTGCGTTGATCGGACGCGGCGGCGAAACACAACTCGTAATCGTCGCCACCGGCTGCCTGCAGCGCATGCCGCGCGTCCTCATTGAAACGCGCACGCAACCCGTCCGAAGCCGGCAAGGCGTCGAGTTCGACGTCTGCGCCGATCCCGCTTGCAGCACAGACATGACCGAGGTCGGCCAGCAGCCCATCGGACACGTCGATGCAGGCGTGCGCGACGCCAGCCAGTGCGAGACCAGTCGCGACACGCGGCACCGGCCGGTCCAGCCTGGCGCGCAATGCCGGATCCGCTGCGCCACCCGCGCGCCATTGC
>DASZZT010000070.1:0-3228 GCA_035543275.1 Luteimonas sp.
CAAGAAATCGCCATGCGGATGCTGCGGCGGATTGTCGACCAGCACCAGGTGCGCATTGCCATCGGGTTCGTGCGGCAGTCGCGCGAAGTCGTAGTCGGTCCAGATGTCACCGTTGACGGCAACGAACGGGGCGTCGCCCAACAGCGCCAGCGCATTCCACATGCCGCCGCCGGTTTCCAGCGGGGTCGGGCCTTCGTACGAATAGTGCAGGCGTAAACCCCAGCGTGCACCGTCGCCCAGCGTCTGCGGGAACTGCCCGGCAAGCCAGCTGGTGTTGATGACGACGTCGCGCACACCGAGCGCGGCGAGTTTTTCCAGATGCCACACGATCAGCGGCTTGTTGCCGGCGACCAGCAGCGGCTTGGGCGTCGCGTTGGTCAGCGGCCGCATGCGCTCGCCGAGGCCGGCGGCGAGGATCAGGGCTTTCATGCGTGTCCGGCCAGTGCCGGCCGCACATGGCGATCGAGGATCGAGGCCAGCGGCTGCAATTCCGGATAGCGCGGCAGCACGCTGTCCAGATAGGCGAGGAAGCGTGGTGCGTCCTCGAGGTACTTCGGCTTGTCATCGCGACGAAGCAGGCGCGCGAAGATGCCCAGTACCTTCAGGTGTCGCTGCACACCAATCCAGTCGGCATCGCGACGGAAGCGCGCGAGCGCTGGCACCGGCAATCCGGCTGCGAGCGCACGCGCGTGGTAGCGATCGAGCCAGCCATCGACACGCGGCTGCGGCCAGCTCAGAAACGCGTCCTTGAACAGGCTCAACGCGTCGTAGGCGATCGGCCCGCGCACCGCGTCCTGGAAATCGAGCACCGCCGGGCCATCGGGCGCGGGCATCAGATTGCGTGGCATGAAGTCGCGGTGCACCAGCACCTGCGGCTGCGCCAGCGCCGCGTCGATCAGGCACCGGTAGACCATGTCGAGCGCTTCCAGGTCGCCGCAATCGAGTGTCACGCCGAGGTGGCGGCCGAGGAACCATTCGTCGAACAGCCGCAGTTCGCGCGACAGCAGGGCCTCGTCGTAGGCGGGAAGATCGTTCGGCGGCGCGATTGCCTGCAGCTTCAGCAGCTGCGTCACCGCGGCATCGAGCAGTGCGTCGGCGTTGCTGTCGTCGATCGCCTGCAGATAGGTATCGACGCCCAGATCCTCCAGCAGCAGGAAGCCGGCATCGACATCCTGCGCCAGCACGCGCGGCACGCGCACGCCACCGCGTTCGAGCAGATCGCGGATGCGCAGCCATGGCCGCACGTCCTCCTGGTCCGGCGGCGAATCCATCACGATCACGCTGGGCGCATGGCCTGATGTCCGCCAATAGCTGCGGAAGCCGGCGTCGGTCGAGGCGCGCTGCAATTCGATGCTGCTGTCATCGAGAGTGGTACGGGTCCAGGCCAGACGCGCGTGATCGCGCGTGGATGGGGTCTCGGCAGGCAGGTTCATGCGGTCTCCGTGCCGGCGGCCACCGGCGGGGCACAGAGTAAACTGCGGCCACGATTCCGGCGAGATCACCATGAGCCCACTGCAACCCCTGCTGTTGCAACCAGTGTTGTTGTCCGGCGGTTCCGGCACCCGGCTGTGGCCGCTGTCGCGCGAGGCCTATCCGAAGCAGTTCCTGCCGCTGGTTGGCGAGGACACCATGCTGCAGGCGACCTGGAAGCGGGTCGCCCCCTTGGCCTCGCTGCCGCCGATCGTGGTCGCCAACGAGGCGCATCGATTCCTCGCCGCCGAACAGCTGCGTGTGCTCGATGTATTGGCCCCGGCGATCCTGCTGGAGCCGATCGGCCGCAACACCGCGCCGGCGATCGCCGCGGCGGCATTGCAGGCGATGGCCCATGGCGACGATCCGTTACTGTTGGTGTTGCCGTCCGATCATGTCGTTGCCGATGCGGAAGCCTTCCGCGCCGCAGTGCGCGCAGCCAGCGTCGCGGCCGAACAGGGAGCGCTGGTGACGTTCGGTATCGTGCCGACGGCGCCGGAAACCGGATTCGGCTACATCCAAGTTGAAGCGGGCCAGGCCGAAGCGAGCCAGGCTGCACCGGGTGAAGGCGTGCGCAAGGTGCTGCGTTTCGTCGAGAAGCCCGATGCCGCGACCGCACAGGAATACCTCGACGCGGGTGGCTATTACTGGAACAGCGGCATGTTCCTGTTCCGTGCCTCGCGCTACCTGCAGGAATTGCAGCGCCTGCGCCCCGACATCCTCGACGCCACCCGCGCAGCGTTCGTCGCGGCGAAACGCGACGGCGATTTCATCCGTCTGGACCAGGCTGCGTTCGCTGCCTGCCCCTCGGAATCGATCGACTACGCGGTGATGGAGCGCACCGACGCGGCCATGGTGCTGCCGGTCGACATTGGCTGGAACGATGTCGGCTCGTGGTCGGCGCTATGGGACGTGGCTACGCGCGATGGCGACGGCAACGCCTACTACGGTGACGTGATCGCGGTCGACAGCCGCAACAGCTACGCGCACGCGCGGCGGCTGGTGGCGCTGGTCGGGGTCGACGACCTGATCGTGGTCGAGACCGACGACGCGGTGCTGGTCGCGCACAAGGATCGCGTGCAGCAGGTCAAGGAGGTGGTTGCGCGGCTGAAGTCCGAACAACGCAGCCAGGCCGCGCTGCATCGCGAAGTGCATCGGCCGTGGGGCAGCTACGACTCGGTCGACGTCGGCGACGGTTTCCAGGTCAAGCGGATCAAGGTCAAGCCGGGCGCGCAGCTGTCGCTGCAGTCGCACACACGGCGCGCCGAGCATTGGATCGTGGTGCGCGGCACCGCGCGCGTCACCCGCGACAACGATGTGTTCGAGCTGCATGCCAACCAGTCGACCTACATCCCGGTCGGGGCGAAACACCGGCTCGAGAATCCCGGCGCGCAAGTGCTTGAATTGATCGAAGTGCAATCCGGCGACTACCTCGGCGAAGACGACATCGTGCGCTACGAGGACGTGTACGGCCGCAACTGAGTGTCCACGGTCGGCTGGCGTCAATTCACGTCCAACTACGCGCCAGAACAAGGTTGCTACTGGTGATTAACGCGGCTTCGGTTTGCACCTGCAGCGATGCCAGCCTGTGATCGGGCTGAACTTGCGCACGATCCTCAAGTATTTCGGCATGCTCTGAACCCAGCAGGTTCTGATGTCGTCGGCAAGGTGAGGTCGGCTCACAACGAAGCCCCGCATCGCGGGGCTTCTTGTTGTTTTCGCGATGAATACTTGTCAACGCGGTGGCAGTAGCCGGCG
>DASZZT010000071.1:0-8638 GCA_035543275.1 Luteimonas sp.
CACCGACAACGCCGGTTACTGCCTGATGGCTTCGGCCCAGCGCGGTGACCAGCGCCTGATCAGCGTGGTGCTTGGCGACAGCAGCGAGAACCAGCGCGCCGTCGACAGCCAGGCGCTGCTCAACTGGGGCTTCCGCTTCTATGAGACCCACAAGCTGTACGACGCCAGCAAGCAGATCGCCAGGCAGAAGGTATGGAAGGGCGCGACCGACGAAGTGCAACTCGGCGTCGCCGAACCGCTGCTGGTCAGCCTGCCGCGCGGCAAGTACGCCCAGCTCAAGCCGTCGATGGACGTGCCCAAGACGCTGGTCGCGCCGATTGCCAAGGGCCAGAAGATCGGCATGGCGAAAGTGACGCTCGACGGTAAGGTGATCGCGCAGGCGCCGCTGGTGGCGCTCAACGCGGTCGAGCAGGGCGGCTTCTTCAAGCGGCTGTGGGATGAGTTCTGGATGTGGTGGGAGTCGGTGTGACTCAGGTCACGTTTTGCAAACGCGGCCTTCACGGCGCGTGGGGTATTCACGAGTCTCCCTCTTGCCAAGGCTGAGAAGCCTTCGCAGCCGGCACAGAGAGGGGGGAGATGATCATGAACGCATTACGTCCACTGGTACTGGCGCTGACCGTCGCCGGGGCGCTGTTGGTGCCGGCCCAAAAGGCGAACGCGAGTCTCGTCTACTCGGCGGCCGGATCCGGCGTGTGCAAGGCCAGTGATGGCCAGAGCACCAACCTGCAATTTAGCCCGCTTTACGTCAGGAACAAGAGCGCCGTCGCCCAGTACGTGACCTGCAACGTCGGGTTCATCCGCGAACGGATCATCGGCCTGCAGCCGGGTGCCGGTTACAGATTGAAGATGTCCATTGTCTCGTCCTCGGCGACCCCGCAAACCGTGACCTGCACCGCTGTGGTCGGGCCTTCAGCCGTCGTGGTGCAATCGACCAAGTCGGTCCTGGTCTCGTCCGCCGCCCCCGGTGAACTCAACTACACCGCGGCCGAGCTCAGGGCCTATACCGACACGACTTCGCTGGCGGCCTATTGCAGACTGCTGCCGGGCACAGCCATCAGCGTGTTCATCGTCGGGCAGCCGGAAGTCAACTTGCTCTGATCCTGTAAGCGTTGGACCGCAGCTGCCAAGGCTGGGACACCGGCTGGCAGCTGGACGCGCGTTGACGATCCGCACTTTCTCGCGAGGCCGAGCACGATGCAGCGCCGAATCCTGTTGCCGCTGGTCCTGCTCGGCATCGCCACCGTGGCAGTGTGGACCCTGCAGAACCGTACCTCGAGGCACACGGTTGCAAATGCCGCTGCGCAGGGTTCGAGCGCTCGCGAAGCGACCGCCCTGGCCAACCAGTATCGGCAGCTCGATGCCCGCCTTGCCCGCCTTGAGCTCCTGCTTGGTGCCGACCAGCGACCGCAGCAGCTGGGCACGATGGCCGCCCCGCCTGCCGATCCCGCCGCGCTGGCGGCGCAACAGCAGGCGCAGACGACGCAGTTGCAGGCGCGTTTCCACGGCCTGTTCGAGTCCGAGCCGCGCGCGAATGACGCACGCAAATGGGAAGCCGTGATCGCCCGAGCGTTCAGCGACCCCAACGTGACCAGCGCCGCGGAACAACCGTCGACGCGCGCCGCCCAATGCCGCACGCGCCAGTGCCAGATCACCGCTACATTCCCCCCGGACGCGGACGGCAACGAGTGGGCGACACGGATTTCGATGGCGTTGGCGGAGGGATTCAGCAGCAGCCGGTTGGTTTGGGCGACATTGCCC
This sequence comes from Luteimonas sp., assembly GCA_035543275.1. Taxonomy (GTDB): domain Bacteria; phylum Pseudomonadota; class Gammaproteobacteria; order Xanthomonadales; family Xanthomonadaceae; genus Cognatiluteimonas. The sequence goes on from DASZZT010000071.1 coordinate 1,759, forward strand.
TCCGGCGAAAGCGCACTGACGATCTACGCGTTCAAGAAGGGGCGCGACAAGGTTTTGGTCGAGCAGGGAATCTAACGGCCAGTCGCCACAGCGCATCGCCTGAGCCCCTGTCGGCGGTCGGCGTTGCCCAATACCGGATGCACGAAGCGGGGCAGGCGTCACAACCGCACGAAATATGGCACCGCCATCAGCCCGACCCCGATCGCGACCACCAGCCAGCTGTTCGACACGAAATAGCGCGCGGCGGCGCGTTGGGCAGCGCTGCAAGCAGGTGTTTTCGCGGCGCGGTTGGGTTTGCCGGTCGGCGAACCCATAATCGGCCGATGCAGATCAACACCGACAACCCCGAACACGGCTTCCAGTTTCCCGGCGAGTTCGAGATCACCGCGATGGGCCCGGCCGGCGCCGGGCTGGAGGACGAGATCCCGCGTTTGCTCGAGACCGCCGGCATCGTGGTGTTGCACGAGACCGTGGCCACGCGCGCATCCAGCGGCGGCAAGTTTGTCTCGGTGAAGTTGGCGTTCCGCGCCGAATCGCGCGAGCAGTACGACGCCGCACACGCCGCACTGCGCGAGCATCCGGAAGTGAAGTGGACGATCTGAGCCGGCACGCCCTGGGCCGGCATGCTCTGAACCAGCATGTTGCGCTGGTCCGCGACCTCGGCCGCCAGTCCTATGAACCCGTCTGGCGGGCGATGCAGCGTTTCACCGATGCACGGGATGCCGACACCGACGACGAACTGTGGCTGGTCGAGCACGATCCCGTGTTCACCCTCGGCCAGGCCGGCAAGCCCGAGCACGTGCTGATGCCGGGCGACATTCCCGTGCTCCAGGTCGATCGCGGCGGCCAGGTGACCTACCACGGTCCCGGCCAGATCGTCGCCTACCCGCTGCTCGACTTGAAACGTCTGAAGATCGGCGTGCGCGAGTACGTCAGCCGGATCGAGCAGGCGGTGATCGATACCCTGGCCGACTGGAATATCGTCGCTGCACGCCGCGACGGTGCACCCGGCGTCTACGTCGTCGACGCCAAGGTCGCCGCGCTCGGCATCCGCGTGCGCCGCGGCTGCAGCTTCCACGGCCTGGCCTTCAACATCGCCATGGACCTGGAGCCCTTTCAGCGCATCAATCCCTGCGGTTACGCCGGGCTGCAGGTGACCTCGATGCTAGACTTGTGCGGCCATTCAGCAGGTGTCGGCGTCGACGCGGTCAAGCCGCAGCTGCTGGAACACCTCGCCGACCAGTTCGGATTGCGGCTGCAGATCGGGTCGGCACCGGACCTCGCCATCCCCGCCCCGCAAGCCGCCTGATCCGACCGCTCCGATCCCATGAGAGACGCCGCCGCCAAGCTCATTCCGCTGACCGTCGTTTCGCTGCAGCCCGGCCAGCTTCAACCCGGCGTGCTTCAACCAGGCCTGAAACAGGTCGCCGGCGACAAGATCGCGCGCTCGCCGGTGCAGTTCGCCGACGCGCCGATGCGCCGGTGCTGCGCAAGCCGTCTTGGATCCGGGTGCGGATTCCGTCCGGCAATTCGGTGGCGCTGCTCAAGGCCGGGCTGCGCGAGAACCGCCTCGTCACCGTCTGCGAGGAGGCGACACGTTGCTTCAGGGCCGCTGGTGCGCTCTTCCTATCACGCCGACCGCCAGGCCGCCGAGGCTGGGCTCACCGCCTGAACAGGCGCCGCGACGAGCGGCGATGCCGGGCTGACATCCGTTCACCTTGATGCAATGCGCCGCGGTTACAGTGGCCTTGACCCGCGGCATGGCAACTTTCGGCACTGGCCGTCGGTCTTTGCATTCCGCAGCCTGCGCCATATTTCCTGCTTTTCCTCCCCACTGGCCGTCGCGGCCCCGAGAGCATCGATGAAATTGCAGCAAGCCCTGCCCGTCAGCCTGATTGCGCTGGCCCTGACCGCGCCGCTGGCGCTGCTCGCGCGAGCCGACGGCAACGCGATCCCGGCAGGTCCCAGCGCCGATCAGGTCACCACCTCCAAGCTGGTCTACGGGTTGTTGTCCGACAGTCGCTACGCGTATCGGCCGCGCGCGCTCGATGATGCGCTGTCGGCCGACATCTTCAAGCGCTATCTCGACGCGCTCGACGCCGGCAAGGTGTTCTTCAGCGCCCAGGACGTGGCGAAATTCGCGCCGTACAAGACCCAGCTCGATGACGACATCAAGGGTGGCGACCTGGAGCCGGCCTACGCGATGTTTGCGCTGTACAAGCAGCGGGTGAACGAGCGCACCATTTATGCACGTAGCCTGCTCAAGCAGGACATCTTCGATTTCAACAGCAACGATCGCTGGTTCTACGACCGCGAGAAGGCGCCGTGGGCAGCCGATGGCGCCGCAATCGACGCGATCTGGAAGCAGTCGGTGCGCAACGACTGGCTGCGGCTGAAGCTCGCCGGCAAGAAGCCCGACGAGATCCGCAAGACGCTCGACAAGCGCTACGCCAACCTGGCCTCCACAATCGCCGAGCTCAATGGCGAGGATGCGTTCCAGAGCTTCCTCACGGCCTATACCAATTCGATCGATCCACATACCGATTACTTCAATCCGCGCACCGCCGAGCGCTTCAACCAGAGCATGTCGCTGTCACTGGAGGGTATCGGCGCGCAGTTGCAGAAGCAGGATGACGTGGTGGTGATCCGCGAAGTGCTTCCCGGCGGTCCGGCCGCACGCAGCAACAAGCTCGAGGCCGGCGACCGCATCGTCGCCGTCGGCCAGGGCGCCAGCGGCGTGATGGAGGACGTGGTTGGCTGGCGCATCGACGATGTGGTCGAAAAGATCAAGGGCGCCAAGGGCACGCAGGTGCGGCTCGACGTGATCCCGCCGGAAGCCGGCATGGACAGCAAGCCGGTGCGGATCGCGCTGACCCGCGACAAGATCCGCCTCAGCGAAGACGCCGCCAAGGCCAAGACCATCACCATTCCGGCCAGCGCGGACAATCCCGGCAAGCGCATCGGCGTGATCGAGTTGCCCGGCTTCTATCAGGATTTCGAAGGCCGCCGCAGCAACAATGGCGACTACGCCTCGGCGACCCGCGACGTGGCGCGGCTGCTGCAGCAGTTCCGTGCGCAGAAGCTCGACGGCGTGGTGATCGATCTTCGCAACAATGGGGGCGGCTCGCTCGATGAGGCCGTCGAGCTCACCGGCCTGTTCATCGACAAGGGTCCGGTGGTGCAGGTGCGCGAATCCGGCGGGCGCGTCAGCGTCAGCGGCGACACCAATGCCGGCGTCGCCTGGGACGGACCGCTGGCGGTGCTGATCAACCGCGGTTCGGCATCGGCGTCGGAAATCTTCGCCGGCGCGATCCAGGACTACGGCCGCGGCCTGATCATCGGCGAGCCGACTTTCGGCAAGGGCACGGTGCAGAACCTGGTCGACCTCGACCGCTGGCCGGCCAACGAGACCGCGCGCTTCGGCCAGGTCAAATTGACCATCGCCCAGTTCTTCCTGCCCGGTGGCAGCAGCACCCAGAACAAGGGCGTGGTACCGGACATCGCGTTCCCGGTCACGGTTGATGCCAGCGAGTTCGGCGAGAGCACCTACGACAACGCGCTGCCGTGGACGCGGATCGCGGCCGTGCCGCACACGCGCTACGGCAACTTCACCCCGATGCTGGCCAGCCTCGACGCGTTGCACGATGCGCGGATCGCAAAGAACAAGGAATTCCAGTGGCGGTCGGAGGACGTGGCCGAGTTCCGCACCGAACAGGCGAAGAAGTACGTCTCGCTCAACGAGGCCGAACGCCGCGCCGAGCGCGACAAGCAGGATGCCAAGCGCCAGCAGCGCCAGGCAGAACGCAAGACGCTGGGGCTCGACCTGGATCCGCTGGCCGACGACTCTGCCGACGATGGCTTGCAGGCCGGCGAGCGCAACATAGTCGCCGACGCCGCGCGCCAGAAGGCGGCCGAGGATCGCCCCGATCCGCTGCTGCGCGAGTCCGCGACCATCCTTGCCGATGCCACCGCGCTGCTGGCGAGCGACCAGAAGCTGACGGCGCAGGTGCTGCCGGAAACGGGGGCTGCGCTGCACTGGGCGGAGTAGCCGCTTCCACAGACGCCTCGCAGCTTTGCAAGAATCGGATAGCGGGCGCCTCGGGCGCCCGTTATCGTTTAGCCATGAAGCAGACAGATGACCGACTCGAACGCGCGCGGCAATTGCTCGACGGCGGCGAACCCACGCTGGACGAACTCGCCCGCGCGGTCGGCATCAGCGCCTCGCACCTGCAGCGACGTTTCCACACGCGCTTCGGCCTGAGCCCGGCCGAATACCTGGCGCAGCGCAAGCTCGGCACCTTGAAGACGGCGCTGCGCGAAGGCAATGACGTCAGTGCCGCGCTGTACGACGCCGGCTACGGCTCGCCGTCGCGCGTCTATGAAGACGGCGCGGCGAAACTGGGCATGACCCCGGCGCGTTACCGTGCCGGCGGTGCCGGCGAGTCGATTCGCTGGAGCCTGGTTGATACGGCACTCGACACGGCGCTGGGCACCGCGTTGGTGGCGACCACCCAACGCGGCATCTGCATGGTCGAACTCGGCAATGATGCGACCGTGCTCGAGGCGAAGTTGCACGCCGAATTCCCGCACGCGCAACTGCAGCGCGTCGATGCCGGTCGCGACGAATTCCTGGCGCCGCGGGTACGCGCGGTGGCCGAACGCCTGCGCGGGCAGGCCAGCGAGGTGCCGGTCGATCTGATCGGCACCGTATTCCAGAAGAAAGTCTGGGATGCGCTGATGAAAATTCCGTCGGGCGAAACCCGCAGCTACGCTGCGCTGGCCGCGCAACTCGGCCAGCCACAAGCCGCACGCGCGGTCGCCAGCGCCTGCGCGCACAACCGCGTGGCGGTGGTGGTGCCGTGTCATCGCGTGATCCGCGGCGATGGTTCGCTCGGCGGCTATCGCTGGGGCCTGCCGCTGAAGCAGCAGCTGTTGCAGCGCGAGCGCGCGTCACCTGATGGGCTTCGCAGAAGCGATGCGTGACCCGTGGCGCTTCGCGCGTCCACGCGTCTGGCGTAGGCTGCGCGCCTGTCCACTTTCGCGCGCGCCTGCGCCGGTTCCCGCATGAGTCCAGCCGCCGTGTCTTCCGTCGCGCCCGCCCGCGGCGGGATCGCCGTCGCCTTCGCGCTGGCGTCGGTCTACATCCTCTGGGGCTCGACCTACCTCGCGATCCGCTTCGCGTTGGAAAGTTATCCGCCGTTCCTGCTCGGTGCGATCCGCATGTTCCTCGCCGGCGCGTTGATGTACGCGGTCCTGCGCTGGCGTGGGGCAAAGCCGCCCAGCGCAAAGCAGTGGCGCACGTTGTGGGTGTTGTCGATCTGGATGGTGCTGTTGTCGAACGGCCTGGTGAACCTGGCCGAGACGCAGGTGGCGTCAGGCCTGGCCGCGATCGCGGTGGCATCGATGCCGCTGTTCGCCGGCGTGTTCTCGATGCTGCGCGGCCGGCATCCGTCGAAGATCGAATGGGTCGGCTTGGCGATCGGCTTCCTCGGCGTGATCTGGTTGAACGCGGGCAGCGCGCTTTCGGGTTCGACGCTCGGCGTGGTGTGCCTGATCATCGCGCCGCTGGCGTGGGCCTGGGGGTCGATCTGGAGCCGCGACCAGGACCTGCCGGAACCCTTCATGGCGGCGAGTGCGCAGATGCTGACCGGTAGTGTATGGATGCTGCTCGCGGCACTGCTGACCGGCGAGCGCTTCGCCGGCGTTCCTTCGCTCGGTGCGACCAGCGCGATGTTGTATCTGGTCGTCGCCGGTTCGATCTTCGGCTTCACCGCCTACATCTGGCTGCTGCACCACGTGCGCCCGGCGCTGGCGACCAGCTACGCCTACGTCAATCCGCCGATCGCGGTGCTGTTCGGCGCATTGCTGGCCGGCGAACATTTCACCACGCATGACCTGGGCGCGATGGCGGTGATTTTGGCGGGTGTGGTGATCATCACCTTGGCGAAGACGCGTGCGGCAAAGGCGGTAGCGCCAACGGAGCCCGCAGCTTAGTTGTTGCTTTTGCTCGTCATCCCGGTGAAAGTCGGGATGACGCCGGAAACAACGTCACGCCTCAAGCCGCGCGCAACGCCTCGGTCACCGGCAGCCGTGCCGCGCGTAATGCCGGGAACAGTCCGCCGACCAGGCCGATGCCGAGCGCCCACTTCAGGCCGTTCCACAGCAGTTCGGGCGAGACTTTGAACTGGAACACCACCTGGCTGAAATTCTGGCCCAGCGTCGATACCGAATAACCATTGAAGACCAGCCAGGCGATGCCGGCGCCGAGGATGCCGCCGAGCAATGCCAGCAACATCGTCTCCAGCATCACCGCCACCACCACCGGCAAACCGCGGAAGCCGAGCGCGCGCAGCGTCGCGATTTCGCGGGCACGGCCGGCGACCGCCGCGTACATGGTATTGAGCGCGCCGAACACCGCACCGATCGCCATGATCGTGCCGATCACGGTGCCGAGGATATTGATCAGCTTGGTCAGGCCTTCGGATTGCCTGGCGTAGTAGTCGTGGGTGCTCTGCACGTCGAGCTTCAACCGCGGGTCGGCGGCGAGCGCGGCCTTGAGCTGCTTGAAGCCGTCCTTGCCAGCGAGTTTCACCGTCACCGACTGCAACGCCTGACGCTGATAGGCCGGGCCGAGGACGTCGGCATCGGCCCACAGCTCGGAGTCGTGCGAGTCGCCGGAGGCGAACACACCGACCACGGTCCACATCTGGTTGGCGAGCTTCAGTTGCTTGCCCACTTCCAGGCCGACGAACTGCTTCTGCGCGCCTTGGCCGACCACCAGTTCGCGCAGGCCCGGGCCGAACTTGCGGCCCTGGACCATCCGCAGGTTCGACCGCAGCGGCCAGGCCGCGGGTCCGACGCCACGAAACTGCACGTTGGC
>DASZZT010000072.1:0-16178 GCA_035543275.1 Luteimonas sp.
GGCACCCTGCGCGATTGGTGGACGCCGGCCGACAGTGCCGCGTGGGAAGCGCGTGCCGGGCAAGTGGCAACCCAATACAGCAGCTATCCGTATCCGGAGACTGGTACCTACATCAACGGCCGCCAGACCCGCGATGAGAACATCGCTGACCTCGGCGGCCTCGAGCTTGCCTGGGATGCGCTGACCACCGCGCAACCGGCACTCGCCGATACCGGCAAGCAATGGTTCTACCAGGGTTGGGCGCGCCTGTGGCCGCAGCAGGTGTCGACCGACGTCGCCACCCGGATGGCGGCAACCGACGTGCACGCGCCGGGACAATGGCGTACGAACGGGCCGCTGAGCAACGAACCCGCGTTCGGCGCGGTGTTTTCATGCAAGGCCGGTACGCCGATGCAGCGCGCGGCGGATCAGCAGGTCATGCTCTGGCGCTGAACCGGGCTGGCCGCTCCGCTAACGCGGAATGGCCAGCGACGGACCATCCGCATAACCGTATACAACGGGCACGCGAACCACTTGTGGCTTGTGCCATTTGAATGGTTCGAAGGAATAACCTTCCACCATTCTCTTCAGGTTTAGTGCCACATCCGGCGTTGGAGCAAAGCTCTCGGTGACAATCCTGCTGACGACGCCGCTTGGCTGCACTTCCAACAGGAAAACCGCGTAGCCCGGCTGCATGTCGACGAAAGTACGAACATCCGTTGCGCCCGACTTCACCCGCAATTCGGGCGGATGCGAGGCTTCACCGGAACTAGTTTTGGCAGCTGGCGACGTCTGGGGACGCGCCTTATGCATGTTCGCCAGAATTTCAGCTTTATGCTTTGAAAGATAACTCTTCAACAAAGGTTCGATGTCGGCTTTTTTCAGTCCCGCCTTGTGCCAAGCCTCGGTAGCGCGTACCAGCAGGTATGCGTTGTATCCACGACGATTGTATTCTTTCAGCCCATCATTTGGGTGGCGAGTCGCAAAGTACAGATAGACCTGCGTCCACAGCATGGCGTCTTGCGCCTGGCCAGCGGCCAATGACAACTGCGCCAAGTCGGCGAAGGCCAAAACCATTCCGCTCCGTGCATAGGCTTCTATGAGTGTTTTTGCCCGCGCGATATTTTTCTCGAGGGGGTTCCCCGGGAACTTTCGGCCGAAGCGCAACAGCGTGCCCAGCACATACTGGTCATACGGACAACTGGCCTCGGCCCGAGCCTCGACGTTCTTGATCAACTCCGCCTTTCTGGCCGTATCGAAATCCGGATCGAAAATATCGACCGGGTTGTAGTCATACGTCTCGTCTGAATCGCAATCGATCGACAAGTACGTCGCTTGATTCTCGGCTGCGAGCGTCGACATTGGTGCTGCACCGAGCAAGACAAGCAAAGCAGTCAACAGAATACGGATGCGGATCATCAGATTTCCTCCCTTCGCAAAAGACTTGCTGCCTCATCTTACGATACGCGGCCGCGGCGGCCCGCGGCGACCGAACGGCGGCTGTCCGCGCCAGTAGCGGATCAGCAGCCAGCCGAACAGCATGCCGCCGAGGTGCGCGAAATGCGCCACGCCCGGTTGGAAACCAGTCGCGCCAAGCACCAGTTCGATCGCGCCGTAGACGATCACCAGCGTGCGCGCCTTCATCGGGATCGGCGGGATCAGCAGCATCACGCGCTGGTTCGGGAACAGCATGCCGTAGGCGAGCAACAGCCCGAACACGCCGCCCGACGCGCCGATCGTGGGATAGGCATCGCCACCCTGATGCACTGCCCACGACGCCACCGCCAGCTGGCACAGGCCGGCGCCAGCCACGCACACCATGTAATAGGTGAAAAAACGCTTGTTTCCCCAAGTGTATTCGAGCGGTGCGCCGAACATCACCAGCGCCAGCATGTTGAATGCGACGTGCATGAAACTGCCGTGCAGGAAGCCGTAGGTCAGCAGCTGCCACGGCAGGAAGCTGGGCGCGGCCCCAAGCGTATCGATACCGGTGTCGCCCAGCGGCCACAGCATGAACGGGACGAAGTTGGCATCGCCGAGCAACTGCTGCAGCAGGAACACCAGGCCGTTTGCGATCAGCAGCGCCTTGGTGACGGGAGGCAGGTTGGAGAACATCCGTGGTCCTGGTCGGCACGATCATCGTGGGCGCACACCTATGATACCGGCATGCCGGTCCTGCCTTTGGTCAACGTAAACGATGCCGATGCGATGGCGCAGGTGTTGCGCGAACGCGGTGCCTGCTGCATTGAGGGTTTGCCTGCGCCAATGGCGACTGTCGAGCTGCGCGATGACCTGCGGCGATTGCAGGCCGAGGCGGCGCTTGCGCCGGCCGCAGTCGGGCGTGGCGCGCATGTGCTTCGCACCGATCTACGCGGCGACAGCACGTTGTGGCTGGATGACCCACGCTGCGGCGCCGCGGCGAGGCAATACCTGGCGATGCTGGACGGCTTGCGTGTCGCGCTCAACCCGCGCCTGTTCCTGGGGCTGGCGGAAGTCGAGGCGCATTACGCCGTCTATCCGTCCGGTGCTGGCTACATGCGCCATCGCGACCGCTTCCGCGACGACGCCCGCCTGCCGTCATCCAGGATGCTGTCGCTGGTGAGCTACCTCAACGACGACTGGCGCGAAGCCGAAGGCGGCGCGTTGCGGCTGCATCTCGACGACGGCGCAATCGATGTCCTGCCGCTCGGCGGCAGCAGCGTGTGCTTCCTCAGCGAACTCGAGCACGAGGTGCTGCCGGCCACGCGCGAACGGCTCAGCATCGCGGCCTGGTTTCGCAGGGCGCGTTAGTCCAGCCCCCAGATCATCGCGTCGAGCGATTCCGCGCGCCTGGGCATGCGCACGCGACCATTGCTCACTGCGATGCCCTCGGCGCGCAGGCGCTGGCTCTGCTCGCGGTAGCCTTTCGATCCTTGCGCAAATGCGATGCGGCCGTCGGAACGCAGCACGCGGTACCACGGCAGTTTCGGATCGGTGTTCTCGCTGAGCACGCGTGCCGCCAACCGAGCGCGCCCAGGCAGTCCGGCGCGATGCGCGATCTCGCCATAGCCCGCCACCTGGCCGCGCGGGATCGCGCGCACGGCGGCGAGGATCTTGTCGGCGGCAGACAGGTCGACCATTGCGGATTAGCATAACGGCTTCCCCCGGATGGACCCTGGTGCCCTCATGCAGAACTTCGAACAGATCCGCAGCCATCTGGCTACCACCGATTTCCGCATCACGATGCAAGAGCCGTATGTCGCCTGTGTCGAGTTGTCGCTGGACAGCGGCCGCCGCCACCAGGCGATCTTCCTGTCGGAGATCGAGGACGACGACGGCCGCCACTACCTGCGCGTGAGCACGGTGGTCGCGCCGATCACCGGCATCGACTGCAAGCGCGCGCTTGCCTTCAACTGGGAGAGCCGCGTCGGCTACCTCGCCATCGGCGACCTCGACGGGGTGCCCTACCTCCAGCTGTGCGAGAACCGCCCCTACCACGGCCTCACCCCAGACGAGGTCGATCGCCTGGTGCTGGAACTCGGCGGCATGGGCGATCGTCTGGAACGTGTGCTATCGGCAGGCGGCGATCTGCTGTAACTCTAGGAGCGGCCCACAGCCGCGAGCTCTTGCTTTCGCGCGCCGAAAAGCTCGCGGCTATAAGCCGCTCCTACAAAAGCTACGCCCAGCCCAGTGCTTCAAACAGTCTGAGCAACCCATACGCAATCCCGCCAGCCGCCGGGATCGTCAAGATCCACGCCCACACGATCCGCTCGATCACCGTCAGCTTCAGCGCGCGCGGATTCTTGGCGAAGCCCACGCCCATGATCGCAGTCGAGATGCTGTGCGTGGTCGACACCGGCATGCCGAAGTGCGCGGCCATGGTGAGGATGGTGGCCGATGCGGTCTCGGCGGCGAAACCATCGATCGGGTGCAGCTTGACCATCTTGTGGCCGAGCGTCTTGATGATGCGCCAGCCGCCGGCGGCGGTGCCGGCCGCCATCACCAGCGCGCAGCTGACGATGATCCAGCTGTCGATGCCCTGCTCGCCGCCGTTCGGATGCAGGAACCCGGCCCATGCCGGCAGGGTGTCGAGCGCGCCGGCCGACTGCGCGGCGAAGATCGACAGCGCGATGATGCCCATGGTCTTCTGCGCGTCGTTGGTGCCATGGGCGTAGCCCATGTAGGCCGCGGAAAACAATTGCGCCTTGCCGAAGAAGGCATTGACCCAGCGCGGGCGCGCCAGCCGCGCCAGCGGTCCACCGGCTTTCGCCATCACCGCAATGGTCGCCCACAACAACGTCATGATCGCCATGCCCAACACGAAGCCGGCGATCGGCGAGCTGAGCATCGGCAGGAACACTTTCCACAGCAGACCCTTGTTGTGGGTCCAGTCGCCGACGTTCTGCGACCAGATCAGCGCATGCCAGTTGTTGTGTGCAGCGGCCAGCGCGGCGCCGCACAGGCCACCGATCAGCGCATGCGACGACGACGATGGCAGGCCGCGCCACCAGGTGATCAGGTTCCAGGTGATCCCGCCGCCAAGCGCGCACAGGATCACCTGCGAGGTGACGTTGACGACGTTGGTATCGATCAGGCCGGAGGCAATCGTCTTGGCCACGGCCGTGCCCATGAACGCGCCGATCAGGTTCATGCTCGCCGCCAGGATCACCGCCTGGCCCGGCGAGAGCACCTTGGTCGCGACCACGGTGGCGATCGAGTTGGCGGTGTCGTGGAAGCCGTTGACGAACTCGAACACGAGCGCGGCGAAGACCACCACCAGGACCAGGGTCAGCATGACCGTTTCTTCATCGATTCGTGATCCAAAGTGTCGTGAAGGGGCTGCCGCCATCCATGGCGCCACAAGGCCGGCTCCGGATTGCCCGGCCCGGCCATCCATGGCCGGGCGTTCGCGCCGATGCGCGCCAGTGGCGCGCAAGCATCGCCGCTCACCCTCAGCTGTTCTTGAGCACGATCTGGTAGGCGACCACGCCGGCCCCGCGGCAGCGGTCGATCGCCTTTTCCAGGATCTCGAAGAACTCCTTGAGCAGGAACATCTCGCTGGCGTCCAGACGTCCGGAATAGATGTCGCGATGCAGTTCCAGGATCAACCGGTCGGCCTCCGCCTCGAGCACGCGCAGGCGGTCGTTGAGCTGCTTCATCTCCTCCAGCCGCATGCCGCGCAACTCATGGACCATCTCCACGACCACGCCGGCAGCCTGCTCCAGCATCGCCGCGCGCGGGGCGAAGTCGATGCCGTCGAGCCGGTGCCGCGCCAGCGCGTAGCGGTCGGCGAAGCGCTCGACCTGCTTGGGGATCCTGTACAGCGCCGAGGCGAGCGACTCGATGTCCTCGCGCTCGATCGGGGTGATGAAGCTGTCGACCAGCGCCTGGCTGATCTTGTCCGAGGCGACCCGCTCGCGCTGGCGCGCCAGCTTGAACGCCTCAAGGCCGGGCGTGCGCTCGGGCGCCTTGAGCATCTCGTACAGCGCCTTGGTGCTGTCGTGGGCGGCCACCGCCGCCTCGTCGAGCAACGCGTAGAACTGCTTGCCATGGCCGAAGATCGTCTGCAGGGAGAACATCGCGGAGGCCCCGTGAGCAAGAATATGTGGCAAGCGTATGGCCGGATTATGACGGTTTCATGTCGCGCCGCGACAGGACTTGCTTGCGGTCCACCCCAACGCGCCGCCGCACGCGGGATAACTCGCTTGCAGCCAAGGCATCGGAACCGCCGTGACGCCTCACACCGAAGTGCCAGAGTCGCGGCTGTTATGATCCGACCGCGCTACGGCGCACCCTTATGGACCACGACTCCTTCCCCCCGCCTGCACGCGCCGCCGCCCGACCTGCGGCCAGACTGCAGGCCCCTGCTTCCCGCATGGATCCGCGCGCGTGCTGCAACTCCTGATCGTCCTGGTGCTGGTGCTGTTCAACGCCTTCTTCGCGATGTCGGAGATGGCGGTGCTGACCTCGCGCAAGAGCCGCCTGAAGCAGATGGCCGCCAGCAGCCGCCGCGCACGCAAGGCCCTGCACCTGGCCGAGCACCCGGAGAGCTTCCTCTCCGCGGTGCAGCTGTGGATCACCCTGCTGAGCCTGATGATCGGCTACTTCGGCGGCGAGTCGATGGGCGCCAAGATCGCCGTACCGCTGTCCCGGATCGAGTGGCTGGCGCCGTACGCCGACCGGGTCGGATTTGCTGCCGGCTTCCTGGTCATGCTGTTCGTCTTCGGCCTGATCGGCGAACTGGTACCCAAGCGCATCGGCACCCTGCGCCCGGAACTGATCGCCTCGTATGTGGCCTACCCGATGGACTTCTTCGCCAAGGCGGCCAAGCCCGTTGTGATCACGTTGTCCGCAGCTACACGCCTGGTGATGCGGATGCTGGGTCTGGCCCAGGTCGACCAGTCGATCATCACCGAGGAAGAGATCCAGATGCTGGTGAGCGAAAGCCACGAGCAGGGCGTGATCGATTCGGACGAGCGCAACATGATGCATCGGGTGATGCGCCTGGGCGACCGCACCGCCGACAGCATGATGACGCCGCGCATGCGCATCGTCTGGCTGGACGCGACCGCGAGCTTCGAGGAGAACCTCGCGGCGATGCGCGAAACGCCGTACTCGCGCTATCCGGTCTGCCGTGGCAGCGATTCCGATGTGCTCGGCGTACTCGAGGTGAAGACGCTGCTCGATCGCCTCGACCAGACCCAGCCGGAGTTGTTCAGCGCATTGCGCCCGGCGGTGTTCGTATCTGAATCCACCCACGCGCTGAAGCTGCTGGAGATCTTCCGCGAAGAGCAGCAATCGCTGGCGCTGGTGGTCGACGAGTACGGCGACGTCACCGGCATGGTCACGCTCAACGACCTGATGGGCGCGGTGCTCGGCCGCGTGCAATCGGGCGAGAGCGCCGATGCCGAGGCACTGGTGGTGACGCGCGACGATGGCTCGTTGCTGGTCGACGGCTCGCTGCCGACCGACGACCTGCGCGAGCTGCTCGGCGGCGGCGCGCTGCCCGGCGAGGACGAGCACGACTACCACACCGCCGCCGGCATGACGATCGTCCGCTTTGGCCGCATCCCGCACGCCGGCGAGCATTTCGACTGGGACGGCTGGCGCATCGAGGTGGTCGATCTCGATGGCCCGCGCATCGACAAGCTGCTGCTGCAGCGCATCGCCAACACCGCCGACCGCAATGGCACGTGACGCCGGCACCCGCGCCTTGCTCGACAGTTTTGCGGTCGGCGATCCCGACGAAGTGCTGCGCCTGCGCGACCTGCTCGCCGGCCTGGGTCGACGCGCCTTCGGCATGCTGTTGTTCCTCGCCACCTTGCCGGCATTCATCCCGATCCCGATCGGCGGCGCGGTCAGCGGCCCGCTGGTGGTACTGATCGGCGCGCAGTTGCTGATCAGCATGCGGCGGCCGTGGCTGCCGAAGTTCCTGGCGAAGCGTGGCCCACACCGGCACGCACTGGCACGCTTCGACCGCCGCATCTCGCCGCTGCTGGCACGGCTGGAAAAACTCGTGCGTCCGCGCCTGCCCGCGTTGCTCGACCATCGTGCCGCAAGCATGTTCACCGGCTTGCTGCTGGTCCTGCTGGGCGTACTCCTGTTGCTGCCGATCCCGTTGACCAATTACCTGTTCGGCGGCTTGCTGCTGCTGTTCGCGCTGGCGCTGCTGGAACGTGACGGCGTATTGATGCTGGTGGCGTGGACCACAGGTGCAAGCGCGATCGCGGTATTCGGCGTGCTCTCCGGCAACCTCGCCACGCTGGGCGCGCACTGGGTCGACAAGCTGTTCTAGTTTCGCTTGTCAAAGCACTACAGGCTCTTCAAGAGCCTTCCGTTCGCTGCGCGGTCGGAATGCATCTGCTTCAATCTGCAAAAGCAGCCTGTTTTAGCTTCGCTTGCGAAAGGGCCGGGGATCGTTGCAGGAGCCTCAGCCCAACAGTTCCGCAAACTTGCCCGCATCCACCGGATGCCCCAACCAGTACCCCTGCGCCAGATCGCATCCGCGCTCGCGCAGGATCGCGTACTGCCCTTCCTTCTCCACGCCCTCGGCGATCACGGTGATGCCGAGCGAATGCGCCATCGCGATGATCGCCGTGGTCAGCGCCAGATCATCCGGATTGCGCAGCACGTCGGAGATGAAGCTGCGGTCGATCTTGACGCCGTCGACCGGCACCCGGCGCAGATGGCTCAGCCCGGAGAAGCCGGTGCCGAAGTCATCGAGCCAGATCTTGACACCCGTGCTGCGCAGTCGCGACAGCAACGCGCTGGCATGCGCTTCGTCACCGATCACCGCGGTCTCGGTCAGTTCAAGATGCAGCTGCTGCGCTGCGAGCCCGGTATCGCGCAGGATGTCGGCGACCTGCTGCGGCAAATCGCCGCTGCGCAACTGCCGCGGCGATACGTTGACCGAGACGAACAGGTCGTCCTTGCTGGAATCGTGCTTGTTGGAATCGCGCCGCCACTGCACCGCGTCGCCACAGGCCGCGCACAGCACTTTCGGGCCGATGGTCTCGATCAAGCCGCTCTGTTCCGCGACATCGATGAACACCGACGGCGCAACCAGCCCCTGTTCCGGATGCTGCCAGCGCAGCAATGCCTCGGCGCCGACCAGCTTGCCGTCGGCGAGCCGGTAGATCGGCTGGTAGGCGACGCTGAGCTCGCCGCGTTCCCAGGCGCCGCGCAGGTCCTGTTCCATGCGCACGCGACGCTCCACCGCCTGGTCCATGACGCGGCTGTAGAAGCGATGGCAGTTCTTGCCGGCGACCTTGGCCTGGTACATGGCGATGTCGCCGTTCTTCATCAGCATGGTTGCGCCGGAAGCATCTTCCGGGAACACGGTGATGCCGATCGAGGTGCCGAGGAACACCTGCCGGTCCTGCACCAGGATCGGCCGGCTCAGTTCGGCGATCAGGATGTCGGCGAGCCGGCTCGCGGCATCACGCGCATCGCCGCCGTGCTGCGCGCCGGCCTCCAGCAGGATGACGAATTCGTCGCCACCGAAACGCGCCAGCAAGGCATGGCCGTACTCACCGCCATGGAGCTGGCCGCCATGGCGCTCGACGGCTTCGCGGATGCGGTTGGCGAACTGCACCAGCACCTCGTCGCCGGCTTCGTGGCCGAGGCTGTCGTTGACGCGCTTGAAATCGTCGATGTCCGCGAACAGCAGCGCCAGCTGTCGTCCCGCGCCACGCAGTTGCATCAGCCGCTGGTCGAGGCTCTCGCGGAATGCCAGCCGATTCGCAAGGCCAGTGAGCGCATCGGTGTAGGCCATGCGGCGGATGTCGCGGTCATGGCGCGCGATGCTCTCGCCCATGCGCCCGAATGCGCGCGTCAGTTCGCCAACCTCGTCGTTGCGCGTGCTCGCCGGAATCCGCGCGTCGTAGTTGCCGGATTCGAATTCCTGCGCGGCCTCGGCCAGCTGCCGGATCGGCCGCATCAACATGCGTTGCAACATCAGGCTGGCCAGCGCACCGAGACCGATCAGCGTCACCAGCAGCAGCCCGGTCCAGAGCAGATGGCGGGCGCCGATCTCACCGAGCCGCATGCCCAGTGCGCCAGAGGCGCGCGCCGCGTCGGCGCGCACCGCATCCAGCGGAAAACCGATACGCACGCCGCCCAGGCGCTGGTCGCCAACGCGGATCGGGCTGGAAATGTCGAGCACGTCATCGGTCCACTGCGCATGCACGCCGCTGGCCGAGATGCCTTCGTAGGCGAGCGGATCGCGCATCACCTGGCCGTAGGTCGGAATGTCGCCGGAGCCGTCATGGATGATGGCACCGTTGTTGTCGTAGACCATGACGTAACGCACGTCGGGCTGGCGCAGCACGCCGCGCGCGATCACGCCGATCGCGTCCAGGTCGAAGTAGTAGAGCGGGTTGGCCAGCGAATCGGCCAGTTGCGCAGTCGCTGCCTCGCCGCGCGCGCGCAGGCGCTCGAACACCAGCGTGTGCATCACGTCGCGGCTCTGCCGCACCACCTGCTGCTGCATCGCGTTCTGTCGGTGCAACATCAGCGCCACCACCGCCAGCATCAGCAGCAGGGTGACGGTGAGCAGCGCGATGAACCTGGCGTTCAGGCCTTGTCCGCGTTTCATTCGACCTCCGTGCGCACGCGGGCTATACCCTCGCGAAGAGAGCGCAGGTTCGCGTCGGTGGCCGGATCGACGGGCAGGAAACGCGTGGTCCGGAAGAACTGCAGCAGCGCTTCGCGCGCATCCGGATCGCTGGCCGCTGTGATCAGCACTTCGCGCAGCCGCGCCTGCACCTTGGGGTTGAGGTCGCCGCGCACCATCTCCAGCGCCCGCGGGTATTGCGGGCTTTCCTGGATGATCTTCAGGTCCTTGCGATAGGACGTCGGCACCCGTTGCGGGTTGTCCCAGTCCAGGGCGCTCATGCTGCCGGCATCGACCAGGCGCTTGTACACCCAGGTGGAGATGTTGAGGTCGGAACGCGCGAACACGTAGCCTACCGAATCATCCCCGGGGCGATCCATCGGCGACAGCAGGATCTCCAGCCGCATCCCTTGCTGCAGCAACTGCATGGCCGGCACGAAATAGCCACTGGTCGAGGAAGCGTCCTGGAATGCGACGCTGCGGCCGCGCAGGTCGGCGAGCGAGGCGATGCCGCTGTCGCGGCGCACGAAGAACACGGTGCGGTCGTGGTCGACGCCGTCGCGCTCGGTCAGCAGCAACGGCCTGGCGCCGGAGCGCTGTTGCAGCATCACCGCGGTGGCGGCGGACTCGGTGACCCAGTCGACGCGGCCGCGGCGCATGTAGCTGGCCATCTGCTGCTGGTCGCGCGCCATCAGGATCCGGCCCTCGCGGATGCCGACATCCGCCATCCGCGGCACCACGTAATCCAGCAGCGGCTTGAGCTGCTCGTAGTGCGCCTTGGGATCGTCGCTGATGCGGCCCAGCACCAGCACATGCGGATCGCCCGCCATCGCCGGCGGGATGATGGCGAAGCCCGCGAGCACGCCGAACAGGCAACACCTCAGGCGGTTCAGGGATTCGCGCAAGTACGGTTCCGCGGCGTGCAGGGGCAGCGGCGAGCCTAGCCGAAATGGCCGGCCCAAGACAGCGACGATGAGTTCCGATCAACAGCCCCGATCAGCAGCGCGGATCGCGTTCCCCGGCCAGCCGCGCCATCCGCTGTGCGTCGGCCAGGATTCCACGCAGCAGCCGCACCTCGCGCACGTCCAGCGCGCTGCGCAGGAACAGCCGGCGCAGCTTGCGCATCGCCGATTCGGGTGCGCGCCCCTTGTGGAAGTCGATCGCATCCAGGGTTTCGGCCAATTGCGCGAAAAAACCCTCGAGTTGCGCGTGCGAGGCCGGCTCGCCCGAGACTGGCGCCGCCACGGTGTCGACACTCTCCGCCGCCAGCAGCGCCATCCGCACCTCGTAGGCCAGCACCTGCACCGCCGCGGCCAGATTCAGCGAGCTGTAGTCGGGATTGGCCGGAATGTGCACCGCGGCATGGCAAAGCTGCAGCTCGTCATTGTCCAGGCCAGTGCGCTCGCGGCCGAACACCAGCGCCACCTCGGCGCCCGCGCCCGCCAGCGCCACGATCTGCGCCGCGGCCGTCCGCGGCGAATGCTCTTCCAGCGCGATGCGGCGACCGCGCGCGGTGCATCCGAGCACCAAGCGGCAGTCGTCCACCGCTTCGGCCAGCGTCGCCACGATGCGCGCTGCAGCGAGGACGTCGTCGGCGCCGGCCGCGAGCGCTTGCGCCTCGGCATGCGGGAAGCGCTCCGGCGCCACCAGCACCAGCCGCGCCAGGCCCATGGTCTTCAGCGCCCGTGCCGCCGAGCCGATGTTGCCAGGATGCTGGGTGCCGACCAGCACGATGCGGATGCGCGCGGCAGTGGAATCGATGCTCATGGCACGAATGGTAAACTCCGCGCCCGGCCAACGCGCTGGGCGAAGAGGCGCGTATAGCTCGCGCCAGCGAGCTGCGCCAATGAGCGCCCGTGCCGCTGGCGAGGGCCGGACCGACCTCCCAAGTTCCTTCATCCTTCCAAGAGCCCGCCCCATGCTGAAACCAGCCGTCAATGTCATGGTCAAGGCGGCGCGCGCCGGCGGCAACATACTGTTGCGACACATGCACCGGCTCGACGCGATCAACGTGATCGAGAAGGATCGGATGGACTACGCCAGCGACGTCGACAGCCTGGCCGAAGTCGAGATCATCAAGGAATTGCGCCGCGCGCATCCCGACTACGCCATCCTCGGCGAGGAAGGCGGCATGCAGAACGCGGGGCGAGGCGGCGGCCGCTTCACCTTCGTGATCGATCCGCTCGACGGCACCAGCAACTACCTGCACGGATTTCCGCACTGGTGCGTGTCGATCGCGCTGGTCGAGAACGGCGAGCCGATCCACGGCGTGGTCTTCGATCCACTGCGCAACGAACTGTTCACCGCCTCCCGCGGCGGTGGTGCGCAACTCAACGAGCGCCGCATCCGCGTCAGCGAGCGCAAGGACCTGACCGGTGCGATGCTGATCACCGGTTTCCCGCCGCGCGAGCGCGCCCGCGCCGGCGCCCAGCTCGAATGCCTGCGCGAACTGCTGCGCGACGCCGAGGACGTGCGTCGCACCGGCTCGGCCGCGCTGGACCTGGCCTATGTCGCCTGCGGCCGCGCCGACGGCTATTTCGAAGCCGGCGTCCAGCCTTGGGACATCGCCGCCGGCGTGCTGCTGGTGCGCGAGGCCGGTGGCCGCGTCTGCGACTACCGCGGCGCCACTCCCGGCCGCTTCGACATCGCCAACGCCCGTGGCAGCCAGCTGGTCGCCGGCAACATCAAGCTGGTCGAGCCGCTGCAGAAGACGATCGTGAGCTCGGGTTACGCCGCAAGCTTCAATTGAGGTTCCTTCTCCCCGCACAGCGGGAGAAGGTGCCCGAAGGGCGGATGAGGGGTGCCGCTTTTCGCGGCGTTCCGTCCTGCCCGGATTCGCCACGCACCCCTCACCCTGCTTCGCTGCGCGAAGCGGTCCCTCTCCCCGCAAGCGGGGCGAGGGAGAGAAGTTACGGCCTGCGCGCCAGCGCCACCTCATCCTTCGCCTTCGGCATCAGGTCCTGCTTGCTCACGCCCAGCCACATCAGCATCGGGCAGGCGACGAAGATCGACGACAGCGTGCCAATGACGATGCCGATGATCTGCGACTCGGCCATGCCCCGCAGCGAGCCGCCGCCGTACAGGTAAAGCGCCAGTACCGTCAGGAACGCCACGAACGAGGTGATCACCGTACGCGACAGGGTCTGGTTGATCGATTTGTTCAGTACCTCGCGCGGAGTGACGCGCATGCCACGGAAGTTTTCGCGCACGCGGTCGAACACCACGATGGTGTCGTTGATCGAATAGCCCATCACCGACAGCACGCCGGCGAGCACGGTCAGGTCGAACTCGTGCCCGCTCAGTGCGAACCAGCCGGCGACCACGACCACGTCGTGCAGGGTGGTGATGATCGCGGCGACCGCGAACTTCCATTCGAACCGGAACGAGATGTAGATCAGGAAGCCCAGCACCACGAACAGCAACGCATACACGCCGTTGAGCGCCAGCTCCTTGCCGATCTGCGGGCCGACGAAGTCGCTCTTCAGGATCTGGCCGGGATTGTCGGGCGTGGAAGCCGCACTCAGCACGTCATCGGCGGTCTGGCTCTGGCCGGTCGCCGCGCCCTGCTTGGGCTGCAGCCGGATCAGCAAGTCGTTGCCGGAGCCGAAGGTCTGCACCTGCGCGCTGTCATAGCCGGCGGCGTCCAGGCGCTTGCGCACGCCGTCGACATCCGCGGGCTTGGGAAAGCGCAGCTCGGTGACGGTGCCACCGGTGAAGTCCAGGGCGAGGTTGAAGCCCTTGAACACCATCGCGCCGATGCCGACGAACATGATCAGGGCCGCGATCACCAGCGACACCCAGCGCAGGCGCATGAAGTTGACGTTGCTGTCGTAGGGGAACACGTTGAACGGTTTCATATGGGTGCTCCCTTAAATCGCCAGCGACTTGAGCTTGCGACGATGCCCGTACAGCAGCGTGGCGATGCCGCGCGACACCGATACCGCGGTGTACATCGAGGTGATGATGCCGGCGATCAACGACACCGCGAAGCCCTTGACCGGGCCGGTGCCGAATGCGAACAGCGCCACGCCAGCCAGCAACGCGGTGAGGTTGGCATCGACAATCGTGCCGGAAGCCTTGTCGTAGCCACTGGCGATCGCCGCCTGCGGTGGCACCCCGGCGCGCAACTCCTCGCGTATTCGTTCGTTGATCAGCACGTTGGCGTCGACCGACATGCCCACCGTCAGCGCGATGCCGGCAAGGCCCGGCAAGGTCAGCGTGGCGCCGAGAAACGACATCACCGCGATCACCATCAGCATGTTGATCAGCAGCGCGATGCAGGTGATCAAGCCGAACATGCGGTAGTAGGCGAGGAAGAAGATCAGCGCGAACGCGAACGAGTACACCACCGCGGTCAGGCCGCGGTCGACGTTTTCCTTGCCCAGGCTCGGGCCGACGATGCGCTCCTCGACGAAGTCCATCGGCGCAGCCAGCGCGCCTGCGCGCAGCTGCAGCGCGAGGTCGGCGGCGAATTGCGCACTTTCAAGGCCCGTGGTCTGGAACTGCTTGCCGAATACGCCCTGGATGGTGGCGGCATTGATCACCTGCTCGCTGGTACGGATGCTGCGCACGTCCTTGCCGTCGACCTTGGTGACCTCGAGGACGCGCTCGATGTACACCACCGCCATCCGCTTGCCGACGTTCTCGGTGGTGTAGTCGAACATGCGCTGGCCGCCGATGCCGTTCAGGCTCACCGACACCATCGGCGAGCCGCTTTGCGAATCGAAACCCTGACGCGCGTCGACCAGCTGGTCGCCGGTGGCGATCACGCGCTTGTTGAGCAGGATCGGGATGGGTTTCCCGTCCGGCCCGGTTTCCTTCATGTAGTACACGCGTGCCTCGGGTGGCACATTGCCGCTGCTGACCGCGTCGTAGGCGTTGCCGTCGACCACGCCGCGGTACTCCAGCGTGGCGGTGGCGCCGAGGATGCGCTTGGCCTGCGCGGTGTCCTGCACGCCCGGCAGCTGCACCACCACGCGGTCGGCACCCTGGCGCTGGATGATCGGCTCGGCAACGCCAAGCTCATTGATGCGGTTGCGCAGGGTGCCGACGTTCTGCTCGATCGCGTCGTTGGTGATCTGTTGCAGCTCGCGATCCGGCACCCGCACCACGATGGTGTTGCCCTGCACCTCATTGGTGAGGTTGGCCAGGTTCTTGGCGATCAACGCCTGCGCCGCATCGGTGTCCGCACCCGGCGCCAGCGTCGCCACGATCGAGCCGTCGCTGCGGCGCTCGACCGACTCGTAGCGCACGCGGTTGTCGCGCAGCAGCACGCGCAGGTCTTCAGCATAGGCGTCGAAGCGCTTGTCCAGCGCTGCCTTCTGGTCGACCTGCATCAGGAAGTGCACGCCACCCTGCAGGTCCAGGCCGAGCAACATGCGCCGCGCGCCGATCGCGCCGAGCCACGGCGGCACGGTCGAGGCCAGGTTGAGCGCAACCACGTAGTTGTTGCCGAGCTCCGGCCGCATCACGTCGGCGGCCTTGCCCTGCGCATCGATGTTGTTGAGCCGCACCAGCAGTTCGCCGTTGTTCTGCAGCTCGACCGTCTTGGGCACGATCCCGGCTTTCTTGAGGTCGGCTTCGATGCGCTGCTTGAGCGCCGCATCGACCTGCGAGCCGCGGTTGGCAGTGACCTGTACCGACGGATCCTGCGGAAACACGTTCGGCAGCGCGTACAGCGCGCTGAGCAGCACCACGATCAGGATGGTGAGGTATTTGAAGCGGCCGTATTCGAGCATCGCAAAGCCCCGCACGCGGCCATGCGGCCGGTGCAATCAGTTAGGAAAGGTGACGCTCAGGCCGACTTCAACGTGCCCTTGGGCAACACGTTGGCGATCGCGCCCTTCTGCAGGCGCACGCGGACGTTGTCGGCGATCTCGACGGTGATGAAGCTGTCGCCGATCTCGCGCACGGTGCCGGCGATGCCGCCGTTGGTGATGACCTCGTCGCCGTTGCCAAGCTTCTCGAGCATGGCGCGATGCTCCTTGGCGCGCTTCATCTGCGGCCGGATCATGATGAAGTACATCACGCCGATCAGGATGACCGGGAACAGCAGGCCACCGAGGCCGCCGCCGAACAGGCCGCCAGAAGCGGGTTGGCCGGCAGC
>DASZZT010000073.1:0-8451 GCA_035543275.1 Luteimonas sp.
CCGCAGCGAGTTCGGCGTCGAGCTTGCCGTACACCGGCTCGCCCCAACCTGGCGGCACACCGTCGGCGGTTACGATGATGCGCGCGCCGACCGAATCGCCGGACTTGCGCAGCGCGTCCATGTAGGTTTCCAGCTCGACGATTTGCGAAGCATCCGGCCAGAAGAATGGATTGGCCTCGATGATTGCCCAATCATGCGACTTCGGCACGACATCGCCGATCTGCGCCAGGTACCCGCGCACGCGGATTCCGAACTTCTCGTGCAACCACTTCTTCGCGATCACTGCCGCCGCCACCCGCATCGTGGTTTCGCGCGCCGACGAGCGACCACCGCCGCGCGGATCGCGGACGCCGTATTTCTGCCAGTAGGTGTAGTCGGCGTGGCCGGGACGGAACTGTTCCGCGATCCGGTCGTAATCCTTGCTGCGCGCATCGGTGTTGCGGATCAGCAGTGCGATCGGCGTGCCGGTGGTGCGGCCTTCGTAGACACCGGAAAGAATCTCGACCTCATCGGCCTCATGGCGAGCCGAAGTGTGCCGGGTCCTGCCGGTGGCGCGGCGCGCGAGGTCGTGCGCGAAATCCTCCGGCGCGATCGCGATCCCCGGCGGGCAGCCATCGACCACGCAGCCGATCGCCGGCCCGTGCGACTCGCCGAAGGTGGTGACGCGGAATAGCTGGCCGAAGCTGTTCACGGCCGCGCGTCGGCCAGCTTCTTGATGCGTGCGTTGTGCGTGGCCAGGTCGTGGCGCTCGGCGACGAACACGCCCATCTGCCCGACCTTGAACTCGACCCACGCCAGCGGCAGTTCCGGCAGCAGCTTCACCAGCGCCTGTTCGGCCTCGCCGACCTCGCAGATCAGCAGGCCTTGGTCGGTCAGATGCAGCGGCGCGTCGCGCAGGATCTTCAACGCGATATCCAGGCCATCGGCGCCGGCGCGCAGGCCGAGTTCCGGCTCGTACGAATATTCCTTCGGCAGCGCATCGGTCTCGGCGTTGCTGACGTACGGAGGATTGCTGACGATCAGGTCGTAGTGCACGCCCTGCAACTTCGAGAACAGGTCCGACTTCAGCAGCCGCACGTTGCCGGCGTGCAGGCGCGCCTTGTTCTCCTTCGCCAGCGCCAGCGCATCGTCGCTGAGATCGACGCCGTCGATGCGCCACTCCGGGTTGTAATGCGCCGTCGCGATGGCGATGCAGCCCGATCCGGTGCACAGGTCGAGCACGCGCCGCACTTCGCGGTCACCGAGCCAAGGCTCGAAGCCGCGCTCGATCAGTTCGGCGATCGGCGAGCGCGGCACCAGCGCGCGCGGGTCCGACTTGAACGACAGGCCGGCGAACCACGTCTCGCCGGTGAGGTACGCGGCGGGAATGCGCTCCTCGATCCGGCGCAGGAACAGCGCCAGGACCTCTTCCTTTTCCGCCAGCGTGACCCGCGCCTGGCCATAGGCCGGGCCAATGTCGTGCGGCAGGTGCAGCGCATGCAGCGTCAGCTGCGTCGCCTCGTCCAGCGCGTTGTCGTAGCTGTGGCCGAAGGTCAGCCCGGCGGCGTTGAACCGGCTGGCACCGTAGCGGATCAGGTCGATGATCGTCTGGAGCTCGTCGGTCATGGCGATGGACGCGGCGGAAGGCCCCGGATTATAGCGGTCGCGCCCGTTATCATCGCGCCCTCTATTATTGCTGCGCGCCATTCCGGACCCACGCATGTTCACTCGCACCACGGCTTACATCCTGATCGCCGCGCTCGCGGTCGCGTTTGGCCTGTGGGCCGCGCAGCACTGGTTCGGTCAACGCGCAGCAAACGGGCCGCAACTGCAGGTGGTGAAACTGTTCGACCAGCCGCGCGAACTGCCGGCGTTCTCGCTGCAGCAGTCCGACCGCACGCAGCTGGTGCCGGGCGAGCTCAAGGGCCACTGGACGCTGGTGTTCCTCGGCTTCACCCATTGCCCGGACGTGTGCCCGACGACGCTGGCGCAACTTGCGCAGGCGCAGAAGCAGTGGGCCGCCCTGCCCGACTCGACCCGGCCGCGCGTCCTGTTCGTTTCGGTCGACCCCGAACGCGACACGCCCGACCAGATCGGCGAATACGCGCACGCCTTCCATCGCGACACGCTCGCCGCCACCGCCGATATTCCGGCGCTGGAAGCGTTCGCGAAGTCGCTGTCGCTGGTGTTCATGAAAGTGCCGGCACCGGAAGGCACCCCGGCCGACCAGTACAGCGTCGATCATTCGGCCGCACTCGCGTTGCTCGATCCGCAGGGCCGCATGGCCGGCGTGATCCAGCCGCCGCTGCAGCCGAAAGCGATCGCCGCCGACCTGATCGAGCTGACGCAGGCAGCGTCGAAGTGAACTTCGTCACCGCGCTGACGTACGTGTTGCCGCATCGACTGCTGTCGTCGTTGGCACGCCGACTGGCGTACTCGCGCAACCGCACGATCAAGCAATGGTTGATCGACACGGTGACGCGCAAGTTCGGCGTCGACCTGTCGGAAGCGGCCGAATCCGATCCGCGTGCCTATGAAAGTTTCAATGCCTTCTTCACCCGCGCGCTCAAGCCCGGCGTGCGCGTGCCCAACCCCGATTCGCGCGCACTGCTGATGCCCGCCGACGGTCGCATCAGCGAATGCGGGCATATCGGCCGTGCGGACGAGGGCGTGCTGCATGAGGACATGCCCCATAAAGGCATGGGCCACGTGTTCCAGGCCAAGGGCCATGGCTTCACCACCGCCGAACTGCTGGCGGACGAGACCGCCGCGCGCGCCTTCGACGGCGGCCTGTACGCGACCGTGTACCTGTCGCCGAAGGATTACCACCGCGTGCACATGCCGTGGACGGGCAAGCTGCGCGAGACCGTGCACGTGCCCGGCCGGCTGTTCAGCGTCGGCCCCGATGCGGTCGGCGCAGTGTCGAAACTGTTCGCGCGCAACGAGCGCCTGGTCTGCCACTTCGACACCGACTTCGGGCCGATGGCGGTGGTGATGGTCGGCGCGCTATTGGTCTCGGGCGTGGAAACGGTGTGGAGCGGCATCGAGATCCCGCCCTACGGTGGTCCGATCACGGTCAAGGATTACCGCGGTGCGGACATCACGCTCGAGCGCTTCGCCGAGATGGCGCGCTTCAACTACGGCTCGACCGTGATCGTGTTGCTGCCGAACGGCGTGGCGGAGTTGGCGCCGAATCTGTCTGCCGAATCGCCGGTGCGCCTCGGCGAACGCCTCGCCACGCTTTTGTAGGATGGGTTAGCCGCGCAGCGGCTAACCCATCAATCGCGCGCAGAGTGATGGGTATCGCTGCGCTCAACCCATCCTACGGGTCCGGGGTTGATAGAGCCAACCCACCCACGTGCTCACTCCCTACACCCCTCCAACCGCAACCGCTGCCCCGGCCGGATCGCGTAACGCGGCCCGGCGATGTCATTGGCGCGCGCGAGCTGGCCCGTATCGCACTGAAACTTCTGTGCAATCGACGTCAGCGTTTCGCCGCGCTGCACGCTGTAGTTGCGGATCTTCGCCGTTGCCGGCTTGCCGGTGGCGATGGTGGTCGGCACACCCGTAGCGACCATGACCGGGGCGGCGACCGTGCCGGTCATTGGCACTGGCGTCAGCGGGCCGGTGCGCACGATCGCCGAGTTCGGATCGCTGCGCACCAGCTGCGCGGCCAGTTGCGCGCGCGGACCCTGCACGCAGTAGCGGTTGTAGAGGCCGACGATCTTCGTGGTCGCGTTCAAGGTTGCCCCCGCTGGCAACCAGCTCTCGGCTTCGTAGCGTGGGTTGAGGTTGCGCAGCGCGCGCATGTAACCCTCGCGCACGCCGCGGTTGCCAAGGCAAATGGTCAGCTCGTAGATCGACGCCGGTTTCACCAGCCGCAATGACGCCGGCTTGGCTTCGACATTGGGGAAACTCAGACCGTACTGCCTGGGATGCAGGAACAACCACGACGCGGCGATCACCATCGGCACATAGTCCTGGGTTTCGGGCGGGAACTGGTTGTAGATGTCGGCGTTCCAGAAGCCGCGGCCGCCGCTGCCCTCGTAGACGCGCAGCGCGCGCCCTTCGCCGCCGTTGTAGGCGGCCAGCGCCATCTCGATGCTGCGGTTCAACTCGCCCATGCGCTCGTTGAGGTAGGCGGCGCTGGCCTCGGCGGCGGCGCGCGGGTCGTAGCGGGTGTCGAAACCGGTGGCATCGACGCCCAGCCCGAAACGCTTGCCGGTCGCGTACATGAATTGCATCGGGCCGGCAGCGCCGGAGCGCGAGGTCGCATGCACCTTGCCGTTGGATTCCTTGGCCATGATCCCGAACAGCAGCGCCTCCGGCAGCCCTGCACGCTCATACGACGGCCACATCAGCTGGCGCATGGTCTCGTAGTTTTCGTAGGACGAGATCAGCGGCCCGCGCATATCGGTGAGCCAGCGGCGGATGCCGGCCTGCACCGCGGGGTTGTACTGCACCATCGTGTCGAAGCGATGGTTCTTGTCGCCGAGCAGGCTGGCCGCGCGCGCAGCCTCGGGCACGTCGGCGACCATGGCACCGGTGTGGTCAGGATCTGCGTCGTTGGGGTCGATCTCGTCGTCCTGGTCGTCGCCGCCTTGCGTCTGGCCATCGGCGGCGAACTTCAGCAGCCGCTTGTAGGTGGCCATCAGCGTCGAGACCTGGCAGCCCCTCTGCTTGCCACAGGCGGTGACGACGTCTTCCATGTCCTCCAGCGCGGCATCGCTCTGCTTCTGCCCGTCCGGGTCGCTGTTTCCGATCTTCACCAGCGCCTGGCGATAGCGCGCTTCGGCGGTCGCCATGTTCTGGTTGAGGGTGTCGATGTTGGCCTGGTCGCGACGCGACACGGCGGCGACATCGGGGGAAACGGCAAGCAGGAGGCAGACGCAGGCGATGGGCGCAACGCGCCAGGCAAGGGAAGCTGGAGGGATCATTGGCGGCAAGTGGACAGCGGGGGAAGCCGCAGGGTAGCCCCGCCGCCCGAAGCGCGGCAACCGCGCCGCGACCGCGCCGCGATCACATCCGCCAACGAGACTGCTGAACGCGCCGCAGCGCGCTTGGAACTACGGCGACTGGCGCCTTGGCGAAAAAATGCGACGCAGGCCGATAGAATCGGTGCAACGCTCCCGGAACGGACACGCATGGACCCCATCCTCGTCGGCAAGGCCATCACCACGGCTGACAGTGGCCTCGTGCACCTGTTGCCAAAATACGGCAACCGCCACGGCCTGGTCGCAGGCGCCACCGGTACCGGCAAGACGGTGACGCTGATGACGCTGGTCGAAGGCTTCTCGCGGATCGGCGTTCCGATATTTATCGCCGACGTGAAGGGCGATGTTGCCGGGCTCGCTGTCGCTGGAACGCCGAACGACAAGCTGCAGGCGCGCATCGCCGAGATCGGCATCGCGGATTACCGCAATGAAGGCGCGCCCACGATCTTCTGGGACCTCTACGGCAAGCTCGGCCATCCGGTGCGCACCACCGTCAGCGAGATCGGGCCAACGCTGCTGGGGCGCATCCTGGAACTCAACGACACCCAATCGGGCGTGCTCGATATCGTGTTCAAGCTTGCCGACGACCGCGGCCTGCTGCTGCTCGACCTTGCGGACCTGCGCGCCCTGCTCGGCCTGGTCGGCGACGAACGCAAGGACATCTCCACCTCGTACGGCCTGGTCAGCACGCAGTCGATCGGCGCGATCCAGCGCTCATTGCTGCGGCTGGAGCAGGAAGGCGGCGCGAATTTCTTCGGCGAACCGGCGCTCGACCTGTCCGACCTGATGCGCACCACGCCCGACGGCCGCGGCGTGATCGGCATCCTCGCCGCCGACCAGCTGATCCTGAAGCCACGGCTGTATTCGAGCTTCCTGCTGTGGCTGCTGTCGGAGCTGTTCGAGAAACTGCCGGAAGTCGGCGACCTCGACAAGCCCAAGCTGGTGTTCGTGTTCGACGAGGCGCACCTGCTGTTCGATGACGCGCCGCCAGCCTTGCAGCAGCGCATCGAGCAGGTCGTGCGCATCATCCGGTCCAAAGGTATCGGCGTGTATTTCTGCTCGCAGTTTCCCGACGACGTGCCCGACGCCATCCTCGGCCAGCTCGGCAACCGCGTGCAGCACGCGCTGCGCGCATTCACGCCCCGCGACCAGAAGGCCGTCAGGACCGCGGCGGAAACCTTCGTGCCCAATCCGCACCTCGACGTGGCGCACGCGATCTCGCAACTCGGCGTCGGCGAGGCATTGGTGTCGATGCTGCTCGACAAGGGTGTGCCGATGCCGGTCGAGCGCACGCTCATCGCGCCGCCGCGCTGCCGCATGGGCGCGATCACCGGCGCCGAGCGCGCGCAGGCGCGTGCCGGCAGCCCGGTCGGCGCCAAGTACGACCAGGCGATCGACCGCGATTCAGCGGCCGAGATGCTGTCCAAGCGCGCCGAGATCGCGACCGCGAATGCCGGCGCGCCGCCGGCAAAGACGACCGACGCCGAAGGGGAAGGCGGCATCGGCCAGTCGATCAAGGACGCCATGTTCGGCACCAAGCGCCGCCAGGGCATGGTCGAATCCATGGCCAAGCAGGCCGCGCGCACCGTCGGCAGCCAGGTCGGTCGGCAGATCCTGCGCGGCGTGCTTGGCGGTATCTTCAGCGGCCGCCGCTGATCATCATCAACCAGGAAGGAGAGTCACTGCATGAACCGTAACCGCCTGCTCGTCACCACGCTCGGCCTCACTGCCCTGGTCGCCTTCGCCGGCTGCAAGCGCGAAAGCGTGCCCGCACCGGAAGTCGCGCCGCCTGCCGCCACGCAACCGGCGACCACGCAGGCACCGCCCGACGCCACCGCCGGCACCGATGCCACGGCCGTCGTCGACCAGTCGATGGCCGCAAACAGCGGCCTCAACACCAAGGCCTTCGCCGGCAACTTCAGCGGCACCCTGCCCTGTGCCAGCTGCCCGGGCATCGACACCGCGCTGGAACTGCACACCGACGGCAGCTTCGTGCTGGCCGAAACCTACCAGGGCGGGAAGCATGCCCCGGTCAAGGTCGACGGCACCTGGACGGCCGAGGCAAACGGCAGCCACATCCGCCTGGACCCGAACAGCAAGAGCGAGCAGGACCGCGTCTACGCGATCACCTCCCACGACCAGATCACCCAGCTCGGCAGCGACGGCCAGTCGGCGGCGAACGGTCTGGATTACAGCCTCAAGCGCGACGCCGCCAGGTAATCAATCGCTTGGGTCGTTGGCGTCCTCCCGCTGAAAAAAGCACCACGCTGATCACTGGCGCGGGACATGCGCGATTGAAGGCCGAGCTGGACGATTTGTGGCGGGTGAGGCGTCCGGAAGTGGTCAAGGCCCTCGCCGCCGCCGCGGCCGAGGGCGATCGCTCGGAGAACGCCGAATACACCTATCGCAAGAAGCAGCTCGGCGAGATCGACCGGCGCGTGCGCTACCTGTCCAAGCGGCTGGAGCAGTTGCACGTGGTCAATACCGTGCCCACGGATCGCGAGGCGATTTTTTTCGGCGCGATGGTCGAAGTCGAAAACCTCGCCAGCGGCGAAACCGTGAACTACCGCATCGTCGGCCCAGACGAGACCGATGCGAAACTTGGCTTCATCAGCATCGACTCGCCGCTGGCGCGGGCGATGCTGAAAAAACGCGTCGACGACGAATTCGACGCCGTGCTGCCCGACGGAAGCGTGCGCCTGCGGGTGACTGCGCTGCATTACGCGGGCGCTTCCGGCCCAGGCTGATTCCAACGAAGCGCGCTGGTCATCGCTGCACGTTGCCTTGCACACCTCCTCCGACTCCTTTCGATTGCCTGCGGCTTGGCTGTCCACAGTTTCCCGGCCGGCTTCGAGCGAATGCCTTTGGGGTAGGATCACACGGGTATGCGCTCGACCAGCGCGCGCCATGGATTACCGATGCACGGCATGCCCAAGCAGTCTTCCTGGCTGGCCAACCAACCGATCCGCCGCAAGCTGATCCTCGCCTTCGGCCTGGTGATAGGACTGTTCGTGCTGTCGAGCTACGGCAGCTTCAAGTCCCTGGCGCAGCGATCCGTGGCCAGCGCCTGGACCGTGCATACGTATGCCGTCATCGACGAGGCGCTGGGCATGGATCTCGCCCTGCGCGAGCAGCAGACCGGCGTCCGCGGCTACCTGATCTCCGCCGCGCCGTCGCAACGCAGCATTTACGACTCGGGCGGCGTCGATTTCGATCGCCATATATCCCGATTGCGCACCCTCACCGCCGACAATCCCGCGCAACAGGTCCGGTTGCAGCAGATCGACGAGGCCGTTCGCGGCTGGCGTCGGGAAGCCACGGCGGCCATGCAGCGGATCCAGCCGATCGCGACGGCGGGCAGTGAATCGCAAGCCGCCGACAGGGCCAGCGCCATAGCCTACATCTACCGGGTCACGCCGCAGCTGAGCTTGATCCAACAGCTGTTCGGCGAACTGGAAAATACCGAGCGCCGCTTGTT
>DASZZT010000074.1:0-53600 GCA_035543275.1 Luteimonas sp.
AGGCCACCGCGCGGGCGATGTCGGCCGGCTCGCCGAGTCGGCCGAGCGCGATCTGGCCGATCAGTCCCGCACGCGCCGCTTCCGGCAATGCCTTGGTCATGTCGGTGTCGATGAAGCCCGGCGCGACGACGTTGACGGTGATGCCGCGGGAACCAATCTCCTTCGCCAGCGATTTGCTGAAGGCAATAATCCCGGCCTTGGCCGCGGCGTAGTTCGCCTGCCCCGCGTTGCCGGTGACGCCGACCACCGACGCGATGTTGATGATGCGGCCGCGGCGCGCCTTCATCATTGCGCGAATGACCGCCTTCGAGGTCCGATAGACGCTGGTGAGATTGGTGTCGAGGATCACGTTCCAGTCCTCGTCCTTCATCCGCAACAGCAGGTTGTCGCGGGTGATGCCGGCGTTGTTGACCAGGATCGAGACCGGGCCAAATTCCTTCGCAACACCCTCGATCAGGGTTTCGATCGATGGTCCATCGGTCACATTCAGCATGCGGCCATGGCCGCCGACCGCCGCGAGGCGTTCGCCGATCGCGGCGGCGCCGGCATCGGAAGTGGCGGTGCCGATCACGGTCGCGCCCTGAGCCGCCAGTTCGTCGGCGATCGCCGCGCCGATGCCGCGGCTGGCGCCGGTGACGAGGGCGATTTCTCCGGATAGCGTCTTCTCGCTCATGCCTTGAACTCGCTCAATGCGGTTTCGAATTCGCCCGGCGTACCGAGCGCGCGCGCGTCGATTGTTTTATCGATACGCTTGACCAGGCCCGTCAACACCTTGCCTGGCCCGCACTCGGCGATGCGGGTGACGCCGCGCGCCGCCAGGGCATGCACGCAACCGGTCCATTGCACCGGCAGATACAGCTGGCGCATCAGTGCATCACGAATCGATTGCGCGCCGTCGTGCACTTGTGCATCGACGTTCTGCACCACCGGAATCGCAGGTGTATGCCAATGCATGCCGGCCATTGTTGCTGACAGGCGATTGGCGGCCTCGCGCATCAGCGGTGTATGCGAGGGCACGCTGACGGCGAGCTTGACCACCTTGCGCACGCCGCGTTCGGCAAGTTGCGCCAGCGCGCGGTCGACCGCGCCCGCATGGCCGCCGATCACGATCTGGCCCGGCGAGTTGTAATTGGCGGGCACCACGACTTCGCTGCCGGAAACTTCACTGCAGACTTCCTGCACCAGCACATCGTCGGCGCCGAGCACAGCGGCCATCGCGCCCGTGCCGGCCGGCGCGGCATCCTGCATCAGCTGGCCGCGGATGCGCACCAGATGTGCGGCGTCGCGCAGTGACAGCGTGCCGGCTGCGACCAGGGCGCTGTATTCGCCGAGGCTGTGGCCCGCCAGCACCGCCGGCTGTGCGCCACCGCGTTGCTGCCACAAGCGCCACACTGACACGCCCGCGGCGAGCAGCGCCGGCTGGGTGTATTCGGTGCGATTGAGCATCGCTTCCGGACCGCCTTGCGCCAGCGCCCACAGATCGACGCCGGCGCCATCGGAGGCTTCCCGGAAGCTGTCGTGGATCTGCGGATGCAACTCGGCCAACTCGGCCAACATGCCGAGCGACTGCGAGCCCTGGCCGGGAAAGACGAATGCAAGCAACGGCGAGGAAGTCATCGGCGGTCTCTGCAGCGGTCCATGGAAAGCAGGGCGCGAATGATACGGGGCGACGGCTGTGGGCGTCTGTACCGCCGCGTATGTGCCGGCCTGTGATTTATGCCAACAGAAAAGCTCGCGGCTGAAGCCGCTCCTGCAGGGGTGGCCTAATAACGCAGCAGCGCCGAGCCCCAGGTGAAGCCGCCGCCGAAGGCTTCCAGCAGCACCAGCTGCCCGCGCTGCACCTTGCCCGAGCGCACCGCGACATCCAGCGCCAGCGGCACCGAGCCGGACGAAGTGTTGCCGTGCATGTCGACGGTGACGATCACGCGTTCCATCGGCATGTCCAGGCGCTTGGCGGTGGCTTCGATGATGCGCAGGTTGGCCTGGTGCGGGATCAGCCAGTCGATGGCATGGCGGTCCAGACCGTTGGCTTCGAGGGTTTCCTCGACCACCGCATCGAGCGCCTTGACCGCGTACTTGAACACGTCGTTACCGCGCATGTTGATGCGCACGCCCGCATTGGGCTCATCCAGCTTGAAGCCGACCGAGACACCGACCGGGTTCCACAACAGTTCCTTCTTGCCGCCATCGGCATGCAGGTGCGTGCTGAGGATGCCGGTCTCGTGATCGGCCTTGAGCACCACCGCGCCGGCGCCGTCACCGAACAGCACGCAGGAGGTGCGCTCGCTCCAGTCGACCATGCGGCTGAGCGTTTCTGCGCCGATGACGAGCGCGGTTTTCGCCGCACCGGAACGGATGAACTTGTCGGCGACCGTCAGCGCGTAGATGAAGCCCGAGCACGCGGCATTGACGTCGAACGCCGGACAGCCATTGGCTCCGAGGCGGTGCTGCACCAGGCAGGCGGTGGACGGGAAGATCAGGTCCGGAGTGGTGGTACCGAGCACGATCAGGTCGAGCTCGGATGCCTGCACGCCGGCGGCCTCCAGCGCGCGTACCGCCGCGTGGTAGGCAAGGTCACCCGTGGTCTCGCCTTCGGCAGCGATGTGGCGCGCTCGGATGCCGGTGCGGCTGGTGATCCATTCGTCGCTGGTGTCGACCAGCTTGGCGAGATCGGCGTTGGTCAGCACTCGTTCCGGCAGGTAACTACCGGTGCCCGCGATACGCGAGAACACTTGCCCACTGACCTGCTCACTCATGCGCGTCCCCGTCATTTCCGGCCCAGGCCGCGACCCGTGGCGGGACGCGACATTGCATGGCCGCGACCGGCGATCGGCGCGGCCGCAACCAGGCGGGGATCAATCTTCCTGGACGACCTTGCCCTTGGGCTCGATCACCTTCTTGCCGCGATAGTAGCCATCGGCGGTGATGTGGTGACGCAGGTGGGTCTCGCCGCTGGTCGAATCAGTCGACAGCAGCTTGGCGCTCAGCGCGTCGTGGGCGCGACGCATGCCACGGCGGGACGGGGAAACTCGGGATTTTTGCACAGCCATGGGATTGCTCCAGCTTCAATTTCGATAATTGCGTCGCGTGCGGCTCGCGCCGCACTCAGTTCTTTTTCAGTGCCGCCAGCGCCGCGAACGGATTCGCCTGCGTCTCGTCACTGGCCGTCGCCGGCCAGCCCTGCAACACCTCCTGCTCCAACAGCTCGGTGCCCGGCTTCATCGGCACCACCGGCACCGCGAGGATCAGTTCATCCTCGACCAGTTCCGCCGGCCGCAGCATGCCGTCATCGGGCACCAGCAGCGGCTCGTAGTCCGGCGGCAGTCCGGCCTCGTCCGCCTCGTCACAGCCGCTACCGGAACGAAACAGGCCCAGTCGCTGCACCACATGCACCGGATGCAGGTACCGCTGCAGGGTGCGCTGGCATTCCAGCGGCAACTCCGCATCGATTCGCAACTCTACGTACGGCACCTGCAATACGTCGCGGTCGAACTGGACCGCAAAACGCACCTCGCCCTCGTCATCGCACAACACATCGCGCAAGCGCGACAGCGACGACAACGGCAGGCGACCTTTGAACCCGCGCCGTGCAGCCACCATCCGCCAGGCATCCAGCACTTCGGGGACCCGCGGCACTTCAGGAACCAAGGATTCAGGTACTTCGGCCGACATAAGCCGCGGAATGTTAGGCCTCACCCCGCCTTCTGTCAAACCCAAGTCCTTGCCGCGATAGGGAATTTGCTCCGGCCCGGAGCCCACGGCAGACTGGGTTCCCGCCTGCCCGGATCGCGCCAGCGTGAGCATCCCCGTCGTCCTGCTGATCGCCGCCGTGGTGGCCGCGATCCTCGCACTTCTGCTGCGCCGGCGCGGTGGCCGCCGCCAGCGTGCCATGGGCCAGGTCCTGGACGCCGCGGACGCGCTCGAGGAGCGCCTGCGCACGGCACGCGCCGAGATCGAGGCGATCGCCGGCAGCGATGACAATCCGGTGCGCGACGCAATGCAGGAGATGCTGCGCCAGCGGCTGTGGCTGCAGCAGTACGGCGCTGCCGCCTCGCTGCAGCAGCTGGACACGGTCCGCGATTCGATCGACGCCGCGCGCAGGCAGATCGACCAGCAACTGCTGCAGATCGAGCGCGCCCGCGCGCCACTGCACTGAACGCACTTAGGTTGAGCCGGCGATGACCCGACTGCTGCTCGCCTCGACCTCGCCCTACCGGCGCGAGCTGCTGTCGCGGTTGCGCATCCGCTTCGACGTCGCCCACCCCGAGGTCGATGAGACGCCGCTGCCGTCCGAATCGCCGATCGCGCTCGCACAACGCCTCGCCGCAGCCAAGGCCGACGCAATCGCCGCCCGCGAAGGCGATGCCTGGGTGATCGGTTCCGACCAGGTCGCAGAACTCGACGGCCAGTCATTGGGCAAACCCGGCGGGCGCGATATGGCGCTGGTGCAGTTGGCGTCGATGTCCGGGCGTGCCGTGCGCTTCCACACGGCGTTGAGCCTCGCGCATCGTGATCTGGGCCGTTTCGACGCACTCGACACCACCGTCGTGCGCTTCCGCGCGCTCACAGCGGCAGAGATCGCCCGCTATGTCGATGCCGAGCAGCCGTTCGACTGCGCCGGCAGCTTCAAGTCCGAAGGTCTCGGCATCGCCTTGTTCGACGCGATCGAAACCGGCGATCCGACCGCGCTGGTCGGCTTGCCCTTGATCGCGACCGCGCGTTTGTTGCGCGAAGCAGGCTTTGCCTTGCCGTAGCGTGTGCTGTGCGCACGATCGCAAGCTCGTAGGATCGCGAGTAACGTGCGCACCGCGCACGTTACGGCCTAGCGCGTAATCTCAATTGGCTGTTCCGCCCAGTCCTCGACGCTGCCGTCGCTGCCGTGCAGGCGCAAGCCCAGCCAATGGCGGCCGGGTGCATATGCGCTTGCATCGACCCGCGCGCGGAAACCGACGTGCGGATGGTGCGGATCGTTGGAGATCGTCCAGTAACGCTTGGGTCCGGCATTGTTGAGCGCGTAGTCGGCCTGCGCAACGACAGCGCCATCGAGCATGACCTCGATCCGATCCAGCCCGACGCCATCCTTGAACGCCCAGCCGGCCACGTCGAACACCTTCTCCACGCGTCCGTCCGCCACCGGCTCGTCAAGCCACGCCATCGCCGGCGTGGTGCATGCCCCCTGCGCGTGATCGCGTCCGAGCGCGAACAGCAGGAAACGCTGATGGCCATGATCGACATTGACCACGTGCGGCGGCGGCAACGGTCCCGCCTCCGCGCACAGTTGGTGGTAGCGCTGCAGCAAATACTTGTACTCGACCTCCGAGGTGCCCACGACCAGCAGCACCGGGGCATGGCCCCAGTCAACGCGCCCGCGGCTGCGCAAGCCCCACAACTGCAGCTGTGGCGCCCGGCCGTGCTTGCGGTTGAGCGGATGGGGCAGCACCGGGATGTTCGGGTCGTCGAGCGCGAAGCCGAGTTCCGCACCGGCCTTGAAGTTGTCGGCAATGATGCGCGTGTCCGCCGGCATGCGCGCGCGCAGCTCGCGTACCGCGTCCGTCAGCTCATCCCAGCCGGCGAAGTTGCCCGGATACCACTTGCTGCTGCCGGCCTGGGCACGGATCGCGGGCACCGATACCGCGGTGTAGTAGCCCAGCATTCCCACCAGGCCGAGCGCTGCGGTGGCCGCCGTCGCCACCCGCAGCCAGCGCGGCCAGGTCAGCAGCAACGCCGGCAACAGCGGCAACAGCGCGACATAGCCGGGCAGCGGCCAGTGGAAGCTGACCCGTTCGGTGTCGGCGAAGAATCCGAGCACGAAGAACCCGAGCACCACCAGCGCACCCAGCCAGCCGAAATAACGCGCGACCAGATTGTCGTCGCGGCGATGCCGCCACGCCGCCAGCGCCAGCGCCACAAACAGCAGGGGCGTCACCAGCAAGGCCTGGATCAGCACGAACCAGATGCCGTCGGCATGGAATGCCCACGGATGCCGATCGACCAGCTGGAAGCGCAGGCCGGCCTCGGCGTTGGCCATGTTCCAGGCCAGTAACGGCGTCCACGCCGCGACGCCAAACGCGATCGCGACCCACACCCGCGGATCGCGCAACGCGCGGCGGCCTTCGGGAATCAGCAGCAACGCGATGAAACCGACGCCGATCACCGCAATGAAGCGGTAATGGCTGAGTGCGCCGATCGCCAGGCCGACCGCGAGCTCGAGCGCGGCTGTCGCGTTGACGCCGCGCAGCAGACGGGTGCCCGCGTCCATGCACAGCAGGGTCGCGAAGGTCATCGCCGCGTCCGGCACCGCCAGCAATCCGAGTGTGCCTGCCAGCGGCAGCAGCAAGGCGAAGCTGCCGGCTTGCCAGCCCTGGACCGCATTGAATTCGCGCGCCGTGATCCGGGCCACCAGCCACGGGATGCAGGCGGCGATCAACAGGAACGGCGCGCGCAATGCCAAGGTATTGTTGCCGCCGAACGCGACCCCGATCCGGGTCAGCCATGCGGTCAGTCCGGGCAGGTCCGAATAGGCCATCGCCAGGTGCCGGCCTTCCTGCCAGTAGAACGCCTCGTCGACGAACAACGGCAGGTATGCGGCCAGCACCAGCTTGAGCAGCAGCACGACGACCCAGAGGCCAAGGAACATCCACCGCGCGTTGTCTTCCGTCCGCATCCGTTCGCGACCTCGCTACACTCTGGAAAGGCACCTGCCGAGTGGTTCAGGGTATTGCGGGCCGCATGGCCCTCACCGTGAAGTTGCAGCAGGCGGCTTGCGGTTTCCCCGACGCACGGACGTCATGTCGTGCATCCCATCACCGAGGCGCGCATGCCCGAGAGACTCCCATGGCAACCCACATGCTAACCGACGCGCAACGCGGCGCGTTGACG
Organism: Luteimonas sp.; assembly: GCA_035543275.1. GTDB lineage: Bacteria > Pseudomonadota > Gammaproteobacteria > Xanthomonadales > Xanthomonadaceae > Cognatiluteimonas. The sequence goes on from DASZZT010000074.1 coordinate 6,880, forward strand.
CAGTCGCTGGCCCAGGTCAACACCCTGGTGCTGGGCAAGCCGCAGGAGGTGCGGCTGGCGTTCGTCGCGTTGCTGTCGGGCGGCCACCTGCTGATCGAGGACTTGCCGGGCCTGGGCAAGACCACACTCGCACACGCGCTGGCGGCGACGCTCGGGCTGGGCTTTCAGCGCGTGCAGTTCACCTCCGACCTGTTGCCGTCGGACATCGTCGGCGTGTCGGTGTTCGATGCACAGGCGCGACGCTTCGAATTCCACCCTGGCCCGGTGTTCGCGCACGTGTTGCTGGCCGACGAGATCAACCGCGCGCCGCCGCGCACGCAAAGCGCACTGCTCGAGGCGATGGCGGAGCACCAGGTCACGGTCGACGGCAGCACCCACGCGTTGCCCGATCCGTTCTTCGTGATCGCCACGCAGAATCCGGTCGACCTCGCCGGGACCTATCCGTTGCCCGATTCGCAGCTCGATCGCTTCCTGCTGCGACTCACGCTCGGCTATCCCGGCGAGGACGCCGAGCGCGCGCTGCTGGCAGGCGCCGACCGTCGCGACCTGATCGCGCAGGCGCTGCCGTTGCTCGGTGCTGCGGATGTGCTGGCACTGCGCCAGGCGGTGAATGGCATCCACGCCAGCGCGCCGCTGATCGACTATGTGCAGGCACTGCTGACGCGCAGCCGCCAGACCCCTGGTGTGCGCGTCGGGCTGTCGCCACGCGCCGGCATCGCGCTGCTGCGCGCGGCGCGCGCCTATGCGCTGCTGCTGGGTCGCGAGCATGCGTTGCCGGAAGACGTGCAGGCGTTGTTCGGCGCGGTCGCTGCGCACCGGCTGGCGGCGGAAGCGGACGCCGGCAATGGCGATGCCCTCGCCAAGCGCATCCTGCACGCGGTGCCGGTGGACTGAAGCGATGCCGGCCGTATGGCGACAGCGTTGGCGCAGGCGTTTCGAAGGTTGGGCGCGCCCGCGGCAACCGGAAACATTGCCTGCGCAACTCGATCGCCGCCGCGTTTACCTGCTGCCGACGCGTTTCGGTCTGTTCTTCGCGTTGCTGTTGCTGGCGATGGGCTTGGGCGCGCTCAACTACAACAACAACCCGGCGCTGCTGCTGGTGCTGCTGTTGGCCGGCGCCGCCAATGCCAGCCTGCTGGTGGCGCACCTGCAACTGACCGGATTGCAGATCGGCGCCATCGGCGCCGAGCCGGTGCCTGCGGGCACCCTGCTGTCATTGCGCGTGCATGCGCGGGCTGCGCCCGGGCGCGGGCGCCGCGGCTTACGCGTGGTCTGCGGCGAAGCGGGCGCGACGTTGTCGCTCGATGACGGCGCCGGCCAGGCGGTGCTCGCGCTGCCCACGCTGCACCGCGGCTGGGTCGAATTGCCGCGCCTGCGCATTTCCACGACGCGCCCGCTCGGTCTGGCGCTGGCCTGGGCCTACGTCTGGCCGGATATGCCGCTGCTGGTCTACCCGGCGCCGGAAACCCAGGGACCACCCTTGCCGCAGGGCGCCGGTGACAACGCGGTGGCGCGCCTGCATCCTGCCGGCGACGACGTCCACCACCTGCGCGCCTACCGCCGCGGCGATCCGCGCCGTGCGATCGCGTGGAAACCGTCGGCGCGCCACGACACGCTGCTGGTGCGCGAATACGAGCAACCACTAGGCGCCGACGTGCTGCTCGACTGGCGCCAGCTGTCCGGGATCGGTTACGAAGCGCGAATTCGCCGTCTCGCACGCTGGGTCGACGAGGCCGAGCGCGAAGGCCGGCGCTATCGCCTCGACCTGCCGGGACACCCGCCGCTCGGGCCTGCCTCGGGCGCGCAGCACCGGCACGCCTGCCTGCGCGCGCTGGCGTTGCTGCCCGCGCTCGACCAACCGGAGGGCTGAGCCGATGCCCGCCGACAAGCTCGCGCTCGATCCACGCAGCCGCGGCTGGTCGCTCGCCGCCGCCGGCGCCTGCCTGCTGCCGCTGCTGTTGCAGTTGCCGCCGCGCCTGGACATCGGCATCGCGATCGCGGCCGTGGTGGTCGCCACGCTGGCGTGGCGGCGGCCGCTCTCCGTCTGGCTGCGCCTGCTGCTGGCACTGGCGCTGGTCGGCGTGGTGCTGGCGACCTCGCACTTCGCCTTTGGCCGCGATACCGGCTGCGCGCTGCTGGCGGCGATGCTGGCGATCAAGCCAGCGGAAACCTTCACCTTACGCGACGGCCGCAGCCTGCTCGGATTCGCACTGTTCGCACCATTCGCCACCTTCCTGCTCGACCAGGGACCGCTGTCGCTGACGCTCGGCCTCATCGCCACCACCCTGGCGCTGGCGGCGTTGTTGCGATTGTCGGAACTGGAATCGGGCGACGGTCGCCATCCACTCGCGCCGTGGCGACGTTACGCCAGCGTCTGGCGGCTGATCGCGATCGGGTTGCCGCTGGCAATGGCGGCGTTCTGGCTGTTCCCGCGGATCGGCACGCCGCTGTGGGGCGTGCCCGAACGCGCGATGGCGCGGCCTGGACTGTCCGACCGCATGACGCCGGGCGAATGGATCGACCTGCTCAACGACGACACCACCGCGCTGCGCGTGCAGTTCTTCGGGCGCACGCCGCCAACTTCGCAGATGTACTGGCGCGGGCCGGTGCTGTGGAACTTCGACGGCCGCAGCTGGACCCAACCGGCGTGGATGCGCGGCATACCTCCAGCCCCCGTGCAGGCCGGAGCCACGCACTGGGATTACGAGATCGAAGTCGAACCCACCGATCGCCGGCAACTGGTCGCGCTGGAGTTGCTGACGGCCGCGCCGGAAGGTACGCAGCTGGCAATCGATTACGGGCTGTATGCGCCGCGTCCGTTGAGCACGTTGACGCGCTGGCGGATGCAATCGGCGCCGCCGGCAGCATTCGAACCGCAACTCAAGCGCACGCTGCGTCAGCTCGTACTGGCGCTGCCATCGGGCTACAACCCGCGCACGCTGGCACTTGCCAGGCAATGGCGGCGCGAAGCCGGCGGCGATGACATTGCGATCGTGCAACGCGCTTTGCGCATGATCCGCAGCGACTTCATCTACACCTTGGCCACGGAGCTGCCCGGCCACGACTCGGTCGACGAATTTTTGTTCGACACCAAGGCCGGCTTCTGCGAGCACTTCAGTTCCGCGTTCGTGGTGCTGATGCGCGCGGCCGGCATTCCGGCGCGCGTGGTCACCGGCTACGTCGGGGGTTATCGCAACTCGATCGGCGGCTACTGGGAGGTGCGGCGGTCGGACGCGCACGCCTGGGCCGAGGTTTGGCTCGCGGGTCGCGGCTGGGTGCGATTCGACCCGACCGCGGCGGTCGCGCCTGAACGCATCTACGACACCCTCGCCGATCGCGCGTCCGCCGGGGGTGGACTGTTCGGTGGGCTGGCGCCAATGCTCGATGCCGGCGACTGGATGCGGCGTGGCTGGAACGATTTCGTGCTCGGCTTCGATGCGGCGCGACAGCGGCGACTGCTGCAGCCGCTGGGCGTGGGCGACATCGATTCCGGGCGCCTGGTGGCGCTGTTCATCCTGGCCGCGGTGCTGGCGCTGTTGTGGATGGCATGGCTGACCGCGCGCGCCGAACGCGAACCCGATCCGTTGCTGCGCGCCTGGCATCGGCTCGGCGCGCGCTATGCCCGGATCGGGCTCGGCCGCGACCCGCACGAGCCCGCCAACCGCTGGGCCGCGCGGGTGGCGTCGGCGCGGACGCAGTCGATCGCTCTGACGGCACTCAGCGCACGTTTTGCCGAATGGCGCTACGCTCGTGGCAACGGCGGCGGACGCCCGCCGCGGGATCTGGTCCGCGACCTGCAAGCGCACCGTCCCTGATCCACCCATCCGAATCCATCGGTTCACTGGAGACACGGCCATGACACTCCGCATCCTCGTCAGCATCGGCCTCACCGCCCTGCTCGCCGCCTGCGCCTCGCAACCGGTTCCACTGCAGGGCGTGTTCACTGCTATCACCCCGCGCGAGGCCGTCGACCACGACAGCACCGGCGCGATGGTGCGCTGGGGCGGCCGCATCGTGCAGGTCGAACCGCAGCCCAACCGCACCTGCTTCGAGATGATCTCGACCCGGCTGGAGGCCTACGGGCGTCCGTACTGGGCCAGCGACGACACCGGCGGCCGCTTCATCGCCTGCCGCACCGGCTTCTACGACCCGGCGCTGTTCCAGGTGAACCGCGAGGTCACTTTCACCGGCCGCATCGACAGCTACGAGACCCGTCGCGTCGGCCAGTACGACTACCGCTTCCCGCACGTGACCGCCGACGTCGTCTACCTGTGGCCGGTGCGCGAGCGCGTCAACGTGATCACGCGTCCGGCGCCGTGGCCGTGGTGGGGTTGGTGGTGATCGCTCAACGCAGCATTGGCTTATAGAGCGTTCCGGCTGCCAGCGGTCGGAACGCTTGCCGCTACTTCGACGTCCCGAAGCGCCCCAACTGCGCCCCTGCAAGCAGATGCAGATGGATCTGGAACACCGTCTGCCCCGCATCGCCGTTGCAGTTGATGACGATCCGGTAGCCATCCTCGGCAAAACCTTCACGCTTCGCATAGTCGGCCGCAGCGATCGCAAGGCGGCCCACGATCTCAGCCTGCGACGGCTGCACGTCGTTGAGCGTGGCGATATCGATCTTGGGCACGAACAGCACATGCACCGGCGCCTGCGGCGTGATGTCACGAAACGCGATCAGGTGTTCGTCCTCGAACACGATGTCGGCCGGAATCTCGTGACGGATGATCTTGTGGAAGATGGTGTCGTCGCTCATTTGGCATCTCCTGATCCGGCACTCCTACAGGGGCATATCGCCACGGCTGCCGAACGCATGCGCCAGCGTGCCACGGTCCACATATTCCAGTTCGCCGCCCAGTGGCACGCCGTGCGCGAGCCGGCTCGGGCGCACATTGTGCTGGCGCGCCAGCTGCGCCAGGTAATGCGCGGTCGCCTCGCCTTCCACGGTCGGATTGGTGGCGATGATCAGCTCCTGCACCTCGCCCTCGGCAAGACGTTCGACCAGCTTGTCCAGGCCGAGCTCGCGCGGGCCGATGCCGTCGAGCGGCGATAACCGTCCCTGCAGCACGAAATACAGGCCGCGATAACCGGTCGCCTCCTCGATCGCCAGTCGATCCGCCGGCGATTCCACCGTGCACAGCAGATGCGCATCGCGCGAGGCGCTGGCGCAAGTCGCGCACAGCTCGCTTTCGCTGAAATCGCGACAACGCGCGCAATGACCGATGCGCTCGACCGCCGCCGCCAAGGTGTCAGCCAGCCGCTGGCCGCCGGCGCGCTCGCGTTCGAGCACGTGGTAGGCCATGCGCTGCGCGGTTTTCTGGCCGACGCCGGGCAGCACGCGGAAGGCTTCGATCAATTGTTCGAGCAAGGAACTGCTCATCGTCGTGATTTGCGTTGCCGGATCAGAAGTCCATCCCCGGCAGCTTCATCCCCGACGGGATCGGCATGCCCGCGGTCGCGGCGCCCATCTTTTCCTGCGACGCGGCATTGGCCTTGTTGACCGCGTCGTTGAACGCCGCTGCGACCAGGTCCTCGGCCATTTCCGGGTCGCTCATCACGCCCGGATCGATACGCACCTTGCGGCATTCCATGCGGCCGGTGATGGTCACACTGACCATGCCGCCACCAGCGCTGCCGGTGACTTCCAGGTCGGCCAGTTCTTCCTGCGCGCGCTGCATGTTTTCCTGCATCTTCTGCGCTTGCTGCATCAGCTGGGCGATATTTCCACGCATGTTTCGTTACTCGTCGAATGGTCGGATGGAATCGGGCACGACAGTTGCACCGTGCTGTGAGATCAGGCGCTGCACACCGGGATCGGCCATGAAGGCGGTCTCCGCCGCCACCTGGCGGACATCGCGCTGCTGGGTCCTGCGCTTGTGCAGGGTTTCGGTCGCGGCTTGCCCTGCCTCGAAGCGGATCTGCGGCATGCCACCGAGCGGTAGCGACAGCGCTTCGGCCAGCATCCGCACCAGCGCCGGGGCCTTGAGGTGTTCGTCGGCGGCCGACAGCGACAACCGCAGCACGCCGTCGGCGTGGCTGAGGAAACCCGCATGTTCGGCCAGCTCCCGCGCCGGGCCGCGCAGATTGCTGCCGGCGACCAGTTCGAGCCAGTGATCGGCATCGACGATGGTCGCCGTGCTGGTGCTTGCCGGCGGCGATGGCGCCGGCGGGGCCGGCACAGCCACAGGCGGCGCCATGCGCGGGGCCGGCTTTGTCACCTCGGTCGCCAATGCAGCCTTCGCGTCGGCGGCGGCACCGGTTTTCGGACGCGCGGCAGGCTCGACACCAACACCGCTGCCCTCTGCCGGACGGAACGCCAGCATCCGCAGCACGCTCATCTCGAAGCCGGCACGCGGGCTCGGCGCCAGCGACAGGTCGCGGCGTCCGCTCAGCGCCATCTGGTACCACAGCTGCACCAGCTCCGGACGCAGGCGCGAGGCCAGCGTATCGATGTCGATGCCGTCGGCTTCAACCACCGCGTTCGGCACCAGCTGCCGCACCTGCACGCGATGCAAGGCCTCGGCCAGCGCATCGAGCACGCCGCTCCAGTCCGGCGAGAACTCGGCCAGCGCGGCGACTTCCGCCAGCAACGCCTCGCCATCGCCGGCGCCAAGCGCGGCCAGCAACGCGCCGACGCGGGTGCGGTCGACACTGCCGAGCATGCTCGCCACGGTCGCATCGTCGAGCTTGCCGCCATTGCCGCTGCCGACGTAGGCGATCGCCTGATCGAGCAGCGACAGCCCATCGCGCAGGCTGCCGTCGGCGGCTTTCGACAATTGCCGGATCGCGCCGGGATCGGCGGCGATGCCCTCGGCCTGCAGGATCATCGCGATCTGGCCGGCGATCTGTTCCTCGTCCAGGCGCTTGAGATTGAACTGCAGGCAGCGCGACAGCACCGTCACCGGCAGCTTCTGCGGGTCGGTGGTGGCAAGCAGGAACTTGACGTGCTCCGGCGGCTCTTCCAGCGTCTTCAGCAGCGCATTGAACGCCGCCTTCGACAGCATGTGCACTTCGTCGATCAGGTAGACCTTGACCCGCCCGCGCGAGGGCATGTACTGCGCGTTCTCGATCACCTCGCGCACGTCGTCGACGCCAGTGTTGGAGGCGGCGTCGATCTCCAGCAGGTCGAGGAAGCGGCCGGCGTCGATGTCGCGACAGGAATTGCACTCCCCGCACGGCTCGGCCGAGGTGCCACGTTCGCAGTTCAGCGACTTGGCGAAGATCCGCGCGATCGTGGTCTTGCCGACGCCGCGGGTGCCGGTGAACAGGAATGCGTGGTGCACGCGCCCGCTATCCAGCGCATTGGTCAGCGCGCGGACCACGTGCTCCTGCCCGACCAGTTCGGCAAAACGCTTCGGGCGCCACTTGCGGGCGAGGACGAGATAGGACATGGACGCATTCTGCCACGCTCGCTCCCGGCGACCGCGGCGCTGACGTGTCGCTTGTCCGGAGCCCGTGCCACGGCTAGAATCTGCGCCCCTGAGCGTGGCTTTGCTGCTTGCCTTCAGGTTCCAGCGGAGAGGTGTCCGAGCGGTTGAAGGAGCACGCCTGGAAAGTGTGTAAGCGTCTAAACCGCGCTTCGCGGGTTCGAATCCCGCTCTCTCCGCCAGCTTCAAAGAAGCACAGTCTCCAATCGCGTGTTGCTGCGCGAAGTCTCTATGGTGGCCCCGTCGGCCCCTCGCGACGCTAGGTCGAAAACCCCGCCAGGGCCGGAAGGCAGCAACGGTATCGATCGACGCGGGTGCCGAGGTCAGCCGGCGGGGCCATCGCCATTGGCAAACTCGCGAAAAGCTCGCATGCGAATTCCGCAGCGCGCTGCGGCGCGTTATGGCGACGCGGTTGACGGGTTTACTCGGGGCGCGGCCCCAGGGCATCGCTTCCAATTTCCCCGCGGCTGTCGCCGCGCCCCCTTTTACTAAAAGGGGGCTTTCCTCCAGATGGTTCCTGCGAATCTGCGGTTTACGGCTGCGGATGCAACCAGCCGGCGTCGCCGTCGGCGTAGCGTTCGTGCTTCCAGATCGGCACGCGTGACTTCACCTCATCGAGGATGAAACGGCAGGCCGCGAACGCCGCATCCCGGTGCGCGGCGCAGACGCCGACCCAGACCGCAAGTTCGCCGATCGCCAGATCGCCGATGCGATGCACGCAACGCGCATCGAGGATGTCGAACCGCGCCAGCGCCTCATCGATGATCCGTTCGCCTTCGCTCCCGGCCAGCGCGGCGTAGGCCTCGTAGTGCAGACCGTGCACGGCACGGCCATCGTTGTGGTCGCGCACCCAGCCCTCGAAACTGGCATAACCGCCGACGCGCGCGTCGAGTAGCCCGGCGCGCAGCGTCGCGGTGTCGAAGGGCGTGTCGGAGAGCGCGAACCGCGGCATCTCAGCCTCCGCTCACTGGCGGGATGAACGCGATCTCGCTGCCATCGCGCGCCACGTCATCCCAGCGCGCGAACGCGCCATCGACAGCGGCCCGCAGATGCTCGACCGGCAACGCGAAGCCGTGCCGCGCTTGCAGCTCGGCATAAAGCCCGCGCAGATCCGGCGCGAAGGTGTCGACCTGTTCCGAGGCAACGCCTGCGTCATCGCGCAGGCTGGCGAAATACAGCACCGTCACCCGCGCCATCACGCGATCCTGCCGAAGTCGCGTTTGCCGCCGTGCTTGCCTTGCAACTTCGCCGGGCCGATCACGATCGCGTGCGACAGCACCTTGCACATGTCATAGACGGTCAGCGCGGCGACCATGACGCCGGTCAGCGCTTCCATCTCCACGCCGGTGCGGTGCGTGGCCTTGACCGAGCATTCGATGCGCAGCGACTTTGCGTCGTGCCAGTCGATCGCGATGCGGCAGCCGTCGATCGGCAGCGGATGGCAGAACGGGATCAGATCGGAGGTGCGCTTCACCGCCATCGTGCCGGCGATGATCGCGGTCTCGACAATCCCGCCCTTGGCGCTGCGCAACCCGCTGGCGCGCAGCTGGGCGGCGACTGCCCCCGTAAATTTCACCCTGCACTCCGCCGTCGCCGCACGCGCGGTGATCGTCTTGTCGGAGACATCGACCATCGCCGGGCGACCGTCGGGATCCAGATGGGTGAGCTTTGGGGTGCTGGCTTTCATTCAACCGCCGATGAGGTACATCTCGACATGCTTGCGCGAACTGGTCGCGCTGCCACGCAATTCACTGTAACGATCCACGCGCCGCGACCATATTCCAGCGACGCTATCCACCAGTACAGCTTCGCCCTGCGCCAGCGCCGCGCGCAGATCATGGCCATCCCCTGCGAACAGGCAGGTGTACAGCTTGCCATCGGCGGACACGCGTGCGCGGTGGCAATCGCCGCAGAACGGCGCGCTGACCGAACTGACGAAGCCGATCTCACCCCCGCCATCGGCGAACGCATAGCGCGATGCGACCTCGCCGCGGTAATGCGGCTGCAACGAGTGCAGCGGCCAGCACGCGGCGATGCGGTCACGCAACTCGGCCGACGGCAGCACGCGCTCGCGCGACCAGCCGTTGCAGGTGCCCACATCCATGTATTCGATGAAGCGCAGGACGTGGCCGCTGCCGCGAAAATGCTCGATCAGCGGCAGCACCTGGCCGTCGTTGACATCGCGCTGCACGACGCAGTTGAGCTTGATCGATCCAAAACCCGCAGCCTGCGCGGCGTCGATGCCGGCGAGCACGTCTTCAACGCGACCGCGGTCGCCCGACAACGCGCGGAACAGCGCCGGATCGAGCGCATCCAGGCTCACGGTCAGGCGCGTGAGCCCTGCCTCGCGCAGTACCTGCGCCTGCGTCGCCAGCAGCGAGCCGTTGGTGGTCAGCGCGAGATCGTCGATGCCGGCAATCGCGGCGAGTCGCGCGACCAGTTCCGGCAGCCGTTTGCGCAGCAGCGGCTCGCCGCCGGTCAGGCGCAGCTTGCTCACGCCGAGGCGGACAAAACCGCGCACCAGCGTCTCGATCTCGTCGAAACTCATGCGCGCCGCGCTGTCGAGGCCATGGTCGTCGGCGATGCGATCGGCCGGCATGCAGTACGGACAACGGAAGTTGCAAGCCTCGATCACCGACAGGCGCAGGTCGTGCAGCGAACGGCCGAGCGCGTCGCGCGGCAGTGCCGGCGATTTCGGCATCGCGTTTTGCAACAGCGCGTTCACGTGTGTTCGACCGGCAACGACGCCGGATCGCTCAAGGCCACGACCTCGCCCGGACGCGCCACGCGATAGCCGCGCGCGGCCAGCGCGTCGCCGTCGGCGGCACTGGCGTAGTGGTACAGCAGGCAACGCGCGAGCAGCACCGGGGGGTATTCGCGCTCGAGATCGTCGATGCCGCTGTGCGATGGATTGCCGTGCAGGTCGCAGTCGTGCGCAATAAGTTCACTGGCATCGGCGAACTTCGCCAGCATCTCGGGGATCGGGCGGGTGTCGCCGGTCCAGACCATGCTGCCGCGCAGGCGCAATCCGAACGCCGTGTCCGGCCAGTGGTGGCGCACCGGGAACACCTCCAGCCGCACGCCGTCGTGCCAGAAGTGGTCGCCGACCGCCACCAGCCGGAACGCATCCCAGAAATTCGCGCCGCCCTCGGCGACCACGTTGGGATAGCTGCCGAGGCGTTGCTGCAGCAATGGCACCAAGGCCGCCGGCACATATACCCGCGTGCATTGCGTGCGCAAGGGATCGAAATAGTTCGCGCCGAACAAGCGCTCGAAACCGCCGACGTGGTCGAGGTGGGCATGGGTGATGAACACCGCGTCGGGATACGCGCCGTAATGCGCGACAAATGCGCTCAGGCCTTCGTTGCCGCAGTCGATCGTCAGCCACGGCTTGCCGTCACGCTCGATGGTCGCCATCGCCGATCCCAGCTCCGCGCCGGCGAACGCATTGCCGACACCGTGCAATCGCAAGCTCCAGTCCATATCAGTAACCGCGCTCCCAGGTTGCGTCATAGGCGCCGCGCAGGCGCGCGAAATCGCTTTGTACCGCGACCACGTCGCGCTCGCCACGCAATTTCAGCAACGAGCGCTGCAACCGCGCGAGATTGCGCTCGCGCCAGCGGGTCGCGGGGATGCGCAGGCGGCCGCGGTCGAAATCGATCAACCAGCCGTGGCCGGTGGCGTCGAACAGGATGTTGTGCGCGTTGAGGTCGGCGTGGTCGAATCCCGCACGATGGAAACGTGCGATCAGGCGCCCGGTTTCCTCCCATGGCGCGCTGTCGCCAGCGACCACGGCACGCTCGGCCAGTGAATGCACACCGACCAGGCGTTCGACCAGGATCGCGGCGCGATAACTGGCGCCGCGGCGCCAGTAGCAGGCGGCGATCGGCCGCGGTACCGGCAATCCGCGCGTATGCAGGGCGCGGGTCAGGCGAAACTCGGCGAAGCTGCGCACGTGCTCGCTGCCATGCCACAGATATCCATCGCGACTCACACCGGCCGCCCAGCCGCCTCGCAGGTAACGCCGCAGCACCGCCGCCCCGAACGGCGCATCGACAAACCACGCACCGCCGCGACCGCCGCTGTCGACCGGCCGCGCGCGTTCGCCCCAGTGCGCGAGCGTGAACCAGTCCGGCTCGACTTGCCGCACCCGTGTAATGTCGAACAGAATCGCGCCATAGCCCTCTCCGCGCCCATCGCGGAACGGCGTCAGGCTTTCAGTGGCGTCGAATCCGGCCATCCAGCGAGTCTAGCAATTCACGTGCCCCAATCACCCGCGCCTCCGCATTCCATCTGCCTGCTGCGGCTGTCGGCGCTGGGCGACGTCACCCACGTGGTGCCGTTGCTGCGCACGCTGCGCAAGGCCTGGCCCGAGGTCGCCGTGACCTGGGTGATCGGCAAGGGCGAGCATCGGCTGCTCGATGGCCTGCCTGGGGTGGAGTTCGTCGAATACGACAAGAACACCGGCCTCAAGGGCATGTACGCGCTGCGCCGCCAGTTCTCGGGCCGTCGCTTCGATGCCCTGCTGCAGATGCAGGTGGCGGCGCGCGCGAACCTGTTGTCGGCATTCATCCCGGCGAAGCGCCGCATCGGCTACGACCGCTCGCGCTCGAAGGACCTGCACGGCCTGTTCGTCAACGAGCGCATTCCGGACCGTCCCGGCCTGCACGTGCTCGACGCCATCGGCAGCTTCTGCGAACCGCTCGACCTGCGCCAGACCGAAGTGGTCTGGGACTTGCCGGTGCCAGCGGATGCACGCGAGTGGGCACGGGCGCAATGGCCCGACGACGGCACGCCGACGCTGCTGCTTTCGCCCTGCTCCAGCCACGTGCGTCGCAACTGGCGCGCCGAGCGCTATGCCGCGGTTGCCGATCATGCCGCGTCGCGCGGCTGGCGCATCGTGCTGTGCGGCGGCCGCAGCCAGCTGGAACGCGCCACCGCAGATGCCATCGTTGCGTCGATGCAGGCGCCTGCGCTCGACCTGGTCGGCAAGGACACGCTGAAACAACTGCCGGCGTTGCTGGAACGCGCCGACCTGGTGCTGGCCCCGGATTCCGGTCCGATGCATATCGCCAATGCGATGGGGACCAAGGTGCTGGGCCTGCACGCCGCCAGCAATCCAGCCCGCAGCGGGCCGTATTCGGACCGGCGTTATTGCGTCGATCGTTACGACGATGCCGCGCGCAGGTTCCTCGGCAAGCCGGCGAAAGAACTCAAGTGGGGCACCAAGATCGAGTTCGACGGGGTGATGGATCTGGTCAGTGTCGAGGACGTGATTGAGGCGTTTGAAAGATACGCAGCAAGCGTAGCCCGGATGGAATGAAATGGAATCCGGGGTTTTCGCCGAGCGCCCCGGATTCCGGCGCTTTGCGCCTGCATCCGGGCTACAGGATCAAGGCGTCGCACCGGCCCTGTAATCCTGGTAGGACTTCTCCTCGACATAGGCCGAGCCCAACGCGAGGTTGATGTCCTTCTTGATCCGTGCGCGCTCGTCGTTCTCGAAATAGACGTTGCGCGCGAGCTGGATGAATTCGTCGTCGAAGGCCTGCGCCTGCTCCTTGACCCGGATGTCGTCCTCGATCACCCACAGCCGCTCGTTGACGGCCTTGAGGTCGGCACGCAGCCGGGCGATGTCGCCGCCCGCGGCGGGATGCACCATCCAGGACTGCTCCAGCGCCGACAATTCGTTGCGGACATTGGCGAGCTTGGCCGGATCGGTCATGCGCTCGGACTTGATCTGCAGGATCGCGATCTTGTCGAGCAGTTCGCCGAAGGAGACGGGGACGAGGATTTCGGACATGGAGGCACCATCGGATTGGCTGACAATAAGTCTAACGATGCGACCGTGACGGGTGGGATGGATCCTCGCCAGGTCCACATCTCTCCGCCAAGATATGCAAACGGCGCCCTGAGGCGCCGTGGCTTCGCATATCTGGCGGAGAGGGTGGGATTCGAACCCACGGTGCGCTTACACGCACGCCTGATTTCGAGTCAGGTACATTCGACCACTCTGCCACCTCTCCGGTGGTCTTGACCTGTTCCGTTGAGCTGGAAAGGGCCGCAAATGATACGGGCGGCACGAAACCGGCACAAGCCGGATTGGGCCGGACATCGTTTGCCCGCAGGATGGCACCCGGTGCCGCGATGTTGCCTCGCGGCCGGTCCGCCCGGATGATTCCGTTACTGCACTAGAGAGCCCTCCCATGACCCAACCGGCATGATCGACCCATGATTGAGTTTGGACACCTGACCCATGTCGGCCTGCGGCGCGAGCTGAACGAAGACACCTATTACGGCGACAGCGAACTGGGCTTGTGGCTGGTCGCCGACGGCATGGGGGGACACGAATACGGCGAGGTTGCCAGCGCGCTGGCGCGCGAGGCGATCGTGCGCGAGATCCGCCAGGGCACACCGCTGCCGCAGGCGATCCGGATCGCCGACGAGGAGATCATCCGCGCATCAAAGAAGCGCAACGACGCGCTGCCGATGGGCACCACCGTGGTCGCTGTGCGGGTCAGCGGCAACCGCTTCGAGGTTGCCTGGGTCGGCGACAGCCGCGTCTATCTGTGGCGCGACGGCAAGCTGGCGCAGCTGTCGCAGGACCACAGCTACGTGCAGGAATTGATCAGCCAGGGCGCGATCAGCGTCGAGCAGGCGCGCAGCCATCCGCATCGCAACGTGGTGACCCAGGCGCTGGGCGTGACCGACCCGCAGAACCTCAATGTCGAGACCATGTCCGGCGAACTGCGCCCGGGCATGCAGTTGCTGCTGTGCAGCGACGGGCTGACCGAGGAGGTCGACGACAGCGGCATCTCGCAGGTGCTCGCGCATTCCGAATGCAGTGCGCAGGAATGCGTCGATGGGCTGGTGGCCGCGGCGCTGGACGGCGGCGGCTCGGACAACGTCACCGTGGTACTGGTACGCCGGCATTAGTCTGGCGATGGCGCGAACCGCTCCCCGGTCCGCTGTGCTTGACCCGGGCTACACCCACCAGACGCACCGCACCGTAGCCCGGGTTGAGCGCCAGCGAACCCGGGGGTTTCGCCGCCACTACGCCGGCAGCGCCTCGATTTTGACCGGGACTACTGCCAAATCCCACACCGCCTGCCCGGATTTTTTGCGCAACTGCACGAGCCGGGCCTCATGCGCGGCCAGTTCTTCCGCGACGACAACGACGCGCGGACGGGGTGCCGCGTTGTCCGCGCCGACCGCGACGATCGCGACCTGCGCCGTCGCCGCGACCACGCTGGTCAATCCCAGATCGCCTTGCCCCGAAGTCAGCGCCAGATAGGCTTCGGACAGCAGTTGCGCATCAAGCAGTGCGCCGTGCAGCTGGCGGTGCGAGTTGTCGACCCCCAGCCGCCTGCATAGCGCGTCCAGCGAGTTGCGCTGGCCCGGGAAGCGCTGCCGCGCCAGTGTCAGCGAATCCTCGACCCGGCAACGCAGGTGCATGCGCCCGTAGTGCGGGCCGAGGCGCGCCAGTTCGGCGTCGAGGAAGCCGATATCAAACGCGGCGTTGTGGATCACCAGCTCGGCGCCATCGACGAATGCAAGGAACTCGTCGATCACGTCGGAGAACTTCGGTTTGTCGGCGAGGAACTCCCAGGTCAGCCCGGTGACTTCCTGCGCGCCCGGCTCGAATTCGCGCTCCGGATTGAGGTAGCGCTGGAAGGTGCGACCGGTCGGACGCCGCTCGACCAACTCCACGCAGCCGATCTCGACCACGCGGTTGCCGCGCTCCCAGCTCAGGCCGGTGGTTTCGGTGTCCAGGATGATCTGCCGCATCAGGCGTTCGCTTCCAGTTTGAATTTGACCGCTTCGGCGCGGGCCAGAAGATCGACACGCTCGTTGTCGGGATCGCCGCTGTGGCCCTTGACCCAGCGCCAGTCGATGCGATGACGCACGGTGGCGGCATGCAGGCGTTCCCACAGGTCGCGGTTCTTGACCGGATCGCCGCCCGCGGTTTTCCAGTTGCGCCGCAGCCAGTTCGGCATCCATTCGGTGATGCCCTGGCGCACGTATTGCGAATCGGTCTGCAGCGTCACCGTGCAGGCCTCGCTCAGCGTCTCCAGCGCGACGATGGCGGCCATCAACTCCATGCGGTTGTTGGTGGTCAGTGCTTCGCCGCCAGCGAGTTCGCGTTCCTTGCCGCGATAGCGCAGCAACGCCGCCCAGCCGCCGGGACCGGGATTGCCGAGGCAGGCGCCGTCGGTGTGTACCTCGACATCCTTGGCGGAATCAGCCTTCATGCCGCGGGCACGCCCCCGCCGATGCGCAGCGGCGCACGACTGCGCACCGGCGTCAGCGGGATCGTCCGCTTCTCGGCACGCAGCAGGTAGGCCGCGCGCAGCCCCGGGCCGTGCTGGAGTTCGCGGCTGGATTCGATCCGCCAGCGCGGGCCGACGCCTTGCGAGACCGGCTCGGGCGCCAGGCCGGCTTTGCGCAGCCGGCGGCGCCACAGCATCGGTTCGGCGGCGGACAAGCCCGCGCCCTGCCAGCGCCAGCGATACGGCGCCAGCGGATTCAGCGCGAACAGCCACAGCCGCCCGCCCGGAACCAGCACGCGTGCGCATTCGGCCAGCAATCCAGCGGCATCCGCGCCGGCGCCCGGGATGTGCTGGACGAGGACAGTCGCCAGCGACTCGTTTGCCAGCGGCAGCGGCAGGGCGCACCGGATCGGTCCGCTCCAGCCGGTGCTCGTGGCCTGCAGACGCAGGCCACGGCCTGGCGCTTCACTCGCTGCCGCAACCGGCCCTAGCCACAGCCAGGGCTGTCCCGGCCGTTCCGCCAGGGCCTGACCGATGGCTGCGGCCTCGCTGTCGAGCACGCACTGGCCGGCGCTGGACTCGAACCAATCGCGGGCATCGGTTTGACTGGGCGCAGGACGTGGGGGCATGGTCGCCATTCTAGACGGCCCGGCCGCGGGCCCGGAGCTGCCATGCGCCTGCTGCCGTTGCCTGCCTTCGCCGACAACTACATCTGGACGTTGTCCGCGGACGATGGCCGCGCCGTGATTGTCGATCCGGGCGAGGCTGCGCCAGTGCTGGCCGCGGCCGCAAACGGCTTGCGCCCGGTCGCGATCCTGCTGACCCACCATCACCACGACCATATCGGCGGCACCGGCGCATTGCTGGCGCGCTGGCCGGAGTTGCCGGTGTTCGCACCGCAGGACGATCGCATCGAAATTTCCTGCACCCGCGTGCGGGACGGCGATCGGGTCGAAGTCGACGGCTGGCGCTTCGAGACGCTGGCCGTGCCCGGCCATACCGTGAGCCACGTCGCCTTCTTTTCCGATAACGTCGGCGGGCATGGCGTCTTGTTTTGCGGCGACACCCTCTTCAGTCTCGGCTGCGGCCGGCTATTCGAGGGCACGCCGGCACAGATGCTGGCCTCGCTCGAGCGACTGGCGGCACTGCCCGCGGCAATGAAGGTCTGCTGCGGGCACGAATACACCTTGGCCAATGCAGCGTTCGCGCGCGTGGTCGATCCCGACAACCCGGCCCTGCGCCGACGCACCCAGGACGCCACCGCCATGCGCCAGAACGGACTGCCAAGCCTGCCGAGTACGCTCGCCGAAGAAATCGCCGCGAATCCATTCCTGCGCGTCGATACCGCAGCGATCCACGAGTCAATCGCCGTCCGCCTCGGACATGAACCGCAGGACCGGATCGAGACCTTCGCTGAATTGCGGCGCTGGAAAGACGGGTTTCGCGCGTGAGGGCGCGGTTCGGCGCGATCGCCCTGTTGCTGGCGTCGCTCGCGCCGATGGCGCTGGCGCAGCCGGCGACGCCGGAGGCGGCGGCCGCAACCACACGCAATGGCCGCGAGATCTACGCGCGTTTTCGCGACGGCCTCGCCGATCCTGTCTGCGGCGCGGACACCAGCACCCGCTGGCGCCAGCACTTCGCCGCGGCACCGAAGCGGCTCGCCTCGCGCGATGACGAGGTGCTGTCGCTGTTCGGCTACGTGGTCGATGCCCTGCGTGAAGCCCAGCTGCCGACCGAATACGCGCTGATCCCGTTCGTCGAAAGCGGCTACAAGCCCGGCGCACGCAGCCCCGGCGGGCCGGCCGGGTTGTGGCAGATGATCGCGGTCACCGCACGCAACCACCACGTGCCGATCCGCGCCGGCTACGACGGCCGGCTGTCGCCGATCGATTCCACCACGGCCGCGGTGCGCTACCTCAAGACCCTGCACGGCATGTTCGCTGGCGACTGGCGGCTGGCGGTGATGGCCTACAACGCCGGCGAATACCGCGTCTTCGGCGCGCTCAAGCGCAGCGGCCAGGTCGCGCGCAGCGCCACCCCGGAAAAGCTGGTCGGCCTGTCCGGCATCACCCAGGCTTATGTGCGCAAGCTGCATGCGCTGTCCTGCCTGCTCGACCAGGCCGACGACCGCGAGGACTGGCTACAGGCGCTCGACCGCCCGGTGCCGGTGCTGGCGGCGACTGTGCTGCCGGCCGACACCACCCGCCTGGACCGCTGGGCCGCGGACAACGGCCTCGACGCCGCCCAGGTTCGGCGCCTGAATCCGGCGTTCGCCGATGGCCGCGTCGCGCGCGCGAACCGCGCATTGCGCGTGCTGGCGCCGATGACATCGCAGCGCGCGGTGGGGGCGCTCACCGAGCCCGCGCAGGAAAGCCGCGTCGAAGCGGCGATCACCACGACGGCAACCACCGAAAGCGGAATCGCCAATCCGCGTACCCATACCGTCAATCGCGGCGAATCAGCATGGACGATCGCGCGTCGTTACCGGCTCACTCTGGCGCAACTGCTGTCGCGCAACGGCCTCCCCGCGCATAGCCGGCTGCAGCCGGGGATGATCCTGAAGATCGACGTCGCCGCCGACTTTGTCGAGTAGCCCGCCGAGTAGCCCCGGCCGGCGCGCACGGGCACACTAGCGCCCTGCATTTCACCGGACGGACATGACATGGGATTCCTGCAAGGCAAGCGCGCCCTGATCACCGGCATCGCCAGCCAGCGCTCGATCGCGAATGGCATTGCGGAAGCGATGAAACGCCAAGGCGCCGAACTCGCTTTCACTTACCAGAACGAGAAGCTGAAATCCCGTGTCGAGGATGCTGCCGCCGGATACGGCTCGAACATCGTCATCCCGCTCGACGTCGCCGACGATGCCCAGATCGAAGCCTGCTTTACCGAACTGGGCAAGCACTGGGACGGGCTCGACATCCTCGTGCACTCGATCGGCTACGCGCCGCGCGAAGCGATCGAGGGCGCCTATCTCGACGGCCTGACGCGCGAAAACTTCCGCATCGCACACGACATTTCGGCGTACTCGCTGTCGGCGCTGGCCAAGGCCGCGCGCCCGCTGATGGTCGGCCGCAACGGCAGCATTTTGACCTTGAGCTACCTGGGTGCCGAGCGCGCGCTCGCCAATTACAACGTGATGGGCGTGGCCAAGGCCGCGCTCGAGGCGAGCGTGCGTTATCTGGCGCTGAACCTCGGCCCGGAAGGTACCCGCGTCAACGCGATCTCCGCCGGCCCGATCAAGACCCTGGCCGCCGCAGGCATCGCCAACTTCCGCAAGATGCTCGGGCATTTCGAGGCGTACGCGCCGCTGCGGCGCAGCGTCTCCATCGAGGACGTCGGCAATGTCGCTGCGTTCCTGTGCTCGGACCTCGCCGCAGGCATCACCGGCGAGATCACCTATGTCGATGCCGGCTACAACATCCTCGGGATGACCGGCATCGAGTAGACGCAATTCCTGCACGGCAAAAAGCCCGGCAATGCCGGGCTTTTTGCCGCCGCGCGGATCACGACTCGCCGGATTACAGCCGGTCTTCGGCCACCGTGATCTTCATGCGCTTGCGCAATGCCTTCACCAGCGCCTGCGCATCATCACCACCTGCCAGTTGCGCGAGTTGCTGCCCGAGCTGCATGCGTTGGGCCGTGGTTGCTTCCTTCGGATTGCCCGGTGTCACCTTGCTCACCGTGAACACCACGACCTGGCCATCGGCGAGCGCCGCCTTGCCCGCCGAAACCTTGCCCGCGGCCGGCGGCGGCGCGGCGAAGATCGCCTCTGCCGTACCGGCATCGGGCACCGGCACACCACGTTGCAAACCCGGCAATGCATTCGGCTGGAGCTGGCGTGCGGCAGCCAGTTCCGACAGTGGTTTGCCGCTTTGCAATTGCGCGACCATCGCATCAGCGGCCGCAGCGCCAGCCTTGGCGGCACGGTCGCCACGGATCGCCGCGATCACGCGCTGGCTCACCTGTGCCAGCGGCAGCGCGTGCGCCTGGGTGTGCTCGGTGACGCGGATCAGCACGCTGTGTTCGGGCGCGATCTCGATCGGATCGCTGACCGTACCGTCCTGCATCAAAGTGTCGGAGAACGCCGCACGCTGCACCGCGGGACTGGCCGCGATGCCCGTGCCCTGCCCGCGTGCGAACGGTCCAATCTTTTGCACTGACAGGTTCAGCGCACGCGCGGCGGGCGCCAGCGTCGTCGGATTCTTGTAGACCTGGTCGACGAGCTTGCCGCTAAGGTCGTTGAATGCACGCTCGCGGTCGGTGTCGGCCTGTTCCTTGGCCAGTTGCTCGCGCACTTGCTCGAATGGCACCTGCGTGCCGGCCTTGACCTCACGCAACTGGATCACGTGCCAGCCGAAATCGGTCTTGACCGGACCCACGATGGCGCCGGGCTGCATCTTGAACAGGGCCTCTTCGAACGGCTTGACCATCACCCCCTTCGCCACCCAGCCCAGGTCGCCGCCACCGACCTTGGAACCGCTGTCGTCGGAATTGGCACGCGCCAGCGCGGCGAAGTCCGCGCTCGGCTGCCTTGCCTGTTCGGCAAGCTGCGCGGCCTTCTGCTCGGCTGCCTTCTGCACCGCAGCGCTGGCGCCGGCATCGACCTTGATCAGGATGTGCGATGCCAGACGTTGTTCGGGCTCGACGAAGCGCGCCTTTTCCTGATCGTAGCGCTGGCGCAAGGCGGCGTCGTCGGCCACGGCCGACACCGGCAGCTTGCTGCCGTCGATATCGACGTATTCGATCGAGACGGTTTCCGGCGCCCGGTAATCCGCAACATGAGCGTCGTACCAGTGCTGGATCTCGGCCGCGGTCACGGCCGCGATATCCGGCGCAGGAGACGGCAGCGTCACATAGGCGACATCGCGCTTCTCGCCGAGCAGCTTCATCAGGCGATCAAGTTCAGACGGCGTCGCGAACGCTGACTGCGCCACATGGGTCGGAATCAATGACTGCTGCAGGCTCTCGCGCACCATCTGTTCGAACTCGCGCGGACTACGCTGCGGCACCTGCGAGGCAAGCGCCAGCTGATAGCTCTGCGGATCGAACTTGCCATCGATCTGGAACGCGGGGATGCCCTGGATCGTGTCGCGAACCTGGGCGTCGCCTACGGCGATACCGGCGCGGGTGGCAACCATCTTCAGCACCCGCTGGTCGATCAGCCCATCGAGCACGTTGCGCTTGTTGTCGGCAGCCTCGAACGCGCGTGAATCGAACTTCTCGCCCTGCTGCTGGCGCTGCTGCTGGCGTGCCTGCTCGAACGCGGAACGGAAGGCGTCGGTGTCGATCTCGTCGCGCTGCCACAGCATCGTCACCGGCCAGAACGCCGGTGCGGCCTGCCACCACTTCGGCGGCGCCTCGATCTTGGCGACGTAGGTATCGCTGCGCTGGAACAGGTACTGCTCCATGCCGAAGAAGGCGAACGGCACGACCAGCAAGCCGAGGATGACGGTGGCGATCCAGCCGGAGGTCTTGTCGCGGAGTTTCTGCAGCATCGGTTGATTTCGCGCTTGGACGAAGCCGCGCAGTTTAGCGCGCTGGCTCGACAAGTGCCGCCTGCCGGTCCGCAGGCGAAATCGGCGCCACAGGGACATCGCCGGCGCAAAAAAGAAGGACGCCGCAAGGGCGTCCTTTTGATATCAAGTGGCGGAGTGGACGGGACTCGAACCCGCGACCTCCGGCGTGACAGGCCAGCATTCTAACCGACTGAACTACCACTCCGCGAAGATCGGCAATGATACAGAGCGGCCGATGCATCCGCAACAGACCTGGTGGGTGCTGAGGGTTTCGAACCCCCGACCCTCTCCGTGTAAGGGAGACGCTCTACCACTGAGCTAAGCACCCATGCTCGTAAAACCATGTTCGAAGCGCGCATGTCGAATCGCACACACTCAAAACACGCATGCTCGAAACACTTTGTTCGAAACCTCGAACCTCGAAACCAAAAAACCCGGCCACGCGGCCGGGCCTTTCGGAGACTCACCAATCGCGTGCGATCAGTTGACCGCATCCTTCAGGGCCTTGCCGGCCTTGAACGCGGGATTCATCGACGCCTTGATCTTGATCTCTTCGCCGGTGCGCGGATTGCGGCCGGTGCGGGCGCCACGCTTGCGTACGTCAAAGGTGCCAAAACCGACCAGCGTTACGCTGTCGCCCTTCTTCAGCGCCTTGGTGATGGCGGCAATCATCGCGTCGATCGCGCGCCCGGCATCGGCCTTGGACAGCTCGGCTGTATCGGCCACGGCTTCGACAAATTCGGCTTTGTTCATTAGTTGACTCCCTGTGCGGACATTCGACCGCTGGATGTGGTAACCGGGGTTCCCCGCCTGTGATTCACACAGGCCTGCCCGATCGAGCTTGCCGCGACGCGCACCAACGCGCATCGGGGTTGCACTCGTTATACCAGCCGCATTTTTCGCGCGCAATACGGAAAACAAGCTGTAGCGCGGCCTGCAGCACATCCAGACGCTGTCAACAGGCGTGATGTCCGCAGACGAATGGAAACGCCGTTCAGTGCTTGACGTCGGTTTGCACGGGGGCGTTGTCGGCTTCCCGCGGCGCCTCCGGGACACCGCCCGCAAGCGCCCTCGGTGTGACCGGGCGTTCCAGCGCCAGGTCGAGCACTTCGTCGATCCAGCGCACCGGCACGATCTTCATGTTCTGGCTGACGGACTTGGGAAGATCGACGAGATCCTTGCGGTTCTCTTCCGGAATGATGACCGTGCGGATCCCGCCACGCATCGCCGCGAGCAGCTTTTCCTTCAGCCCGCCGATCGGCAGCACGCGGCCGCGCAGGGTGATCTCGCCGGTCATCGCGACATCGGCTTTCACCGGGATCTTGGTCAGCGTCGACACCAGCGCGGTCGCCATCGCGATACCGGCACTCGGCCCGTCCTTCGGCGTCGCGCCTTCGGGCACATGCAAATGCACGTCCTGCTTTTGCAGGAAGTCGAGTTCGATGCCCAGCGATTCCGTGCGCGCACGCACCACCGACAGCGCCGCCGACGCCGACTCCTTCATCACGTCGCCCAGCTGGCCGGTGAGGATCAGCAGGCCCTTGCCCGGCACCAGCGTCGATTCGACCTGCAGCAGTTCGCCTCCGACCTCGGTCCAGGCCAGGCCGGTGACCAGGCCGATTTCGTTCTCGGCTTCAGCACGACCGAAGTCGAAGCGCTGCACGCCCAGATACTTGTCGAGGTTCTTGGAGGTGACGTTGAGGGCCTTGCCGGGCTTCGCCTTCGGCCCGGCCAGTGCCAGTTCCTTGACCACCTTGCGGCAGATCTTGGCGATCTCGCGCTCGAGGTTGCGCACGCCGGACTCGCGCGTGTAGAAGCGCACGATGTCCTGGATCGCGCTCTCGGCGATCTTCAGCTCGCTCGCCTTCAGCCCGTTCGCCTTCAGCTGCTTGGACACGAGATAGCGCATCGCGATGTTGATCTTCTCTTCCTCGGTGTAGCCGGGAATGCGGATGACTTCCATGCGGTCGAGCAACGGGCCCGGGATCCTGAGTGTGTTCGAGGTCGCGACGAACATCACCTCGCTCAGGTCCAGGTCGACCTCGAGGTAATGGTCGTTGAAGGTATTGTTCTGCTCCGGATCGAGCACCTCCAGCAGCGCCGAGGACGGATCGCCGCGAAAGTCCATCGACATCTTGTCGATCTCGTCGAGCATGAACAGCGGATTCCTGGTGCCGGCCTTGTTGAGGTTCTGCACGATCCGGCCCGGCATCGAGCCGACGTAAGTGCGGCGATGGCCGCGGATCTCCGCCTCGTCGCGCACGCCGCCCAGCGACATGCGCACGAACTTGCGGTTGGTCGCCTTGGCGATCGACTGCCCGAGCGAGGTCTTGCCCACGCCGGGCGGGCCGACCAGGCACAGGATCGCGCCCTTCATCTGCTTCACGCGCGTCTGCACCGCGAGATATTCGAGGATGCGTTCCTTGACCTTCTCCAGGCCGTAATGGTCGGCGTCGAGCACGTCCTGGGCAGCCTTGAGGTCCTTGCGCACCTTGCTGCGCTTCTTCCACGGCACGCCGAGCAGCCAGTCCAGGTAATTGCGCACCACCGCGGCTTCGGCCGACATCGGCGACATCTGCTTGAGCTTGTTGAGCTCGGCCTTGGCCTTGGCCGCCACGGCCTTGGGCATGCCGGCTTCGGCGATCTTGCGCGCGATCTCGTCCATGTCGTTCGGCGCGTCGTCGATCTCGCCGAGCTCCTTCTGGATCGCCTTCATCTGTTCGTTGAGGTAATACTCGCGCTGGCTCTTCTCCATCTGCGACTTGACCCGGCCGCGGATGCGCTTCTCCATCTGCTGCACGTCGATCTCGCCGTCGACGAAACCGACCAGCAATTCGAGCCGGTCTGCGGTATCCAGGGTTTCCAGCAGCCGCTGCTTGTCGGCAAGACGCACGCCCAGGTGCGCGGCGATGGTGTCGGCCAGGCGGCTGGGTTCATCGATGCCCGACAGCGTCTGCAGCAGTTCCGGCGGCAGCTTGCGGTTGGTCTTGACGTACTGCTCGAACAGCGACATCAACGAGCGCGCGACCGCCTCGACCTCGCGCGGTTCGCGGCTGTCGGCGGACTCGATCACGACACCCTGACCGGCGAGCGTCCCGTCGCGCTCGGCCACCTTGCCGACGCGCACGCGATCCACGCCCTCGACCAGCACCTTGATCGTGCCGTCGGGCAGCTTCAGCAATTGCAGCACCTGCGCCAGCGTGCCGATCTCGTAGAGGTCGGCAGCGTCGGGGTCATCGGTCTCGGCCGATTTCTGCGCAACCAGCAGGATGCGCTTGTCGGCTTCCATCGCCTGCTCGAGCGCCTTGATCGACTTGTCGCGGCCGACGAACAGCGGGATAACCATATGCGGGAACACGACGACGTCGCGCAGCGGCAGTACCGGCAGGTCGAGGGGTGCGTGTTCGGCTTGGGCGGTCATGGGGAACTCCGGATGCGGTCGATTCGGCGCCACCGGCGCAGATGCGGTCAATTTGGCGCCACCGGCGCCTAGGTCAAGGTTATGGGGTTTACGTCCGATGCTTGCAAGCGGAAATGCCCACGACGGCCTTGGGGCGCGCAGGAATCCTTGTAGATCAATCACTTGCCGCCGATTCCTGCCAGGCAGGAGGGGCGGCGCGACTCACTCGCCCGAGGCCACCTTGGGCACGGCGGGCGGGGTCTGGTAGATCAGGTAGGGATCGGACTTGTGTTCGATCACCGATTCGTCCACCACCACCTTGCTGACGTTCTCCAGCGAAGGCAGGTCGTACATCGTGTCGAGCAGTACCGACTCGACGATGGTGCGCAGGCCGCGCGCACCGGTCTTGCGCTTGAGCGCCTTGCGTGCGATCGCGGTGAGCGCGTCGGGGCGAAATTCCAGCTCCACCCCCTCCATCTGGAACAGCTTGCGGAACTGCTTGGTGATCGCGTTCTTGGGCTCGGTGAGGATCCTGACCAGCGAGGCTTCGTCCAGTTCCTCGAGCGTGGCGACCACCGGCAGGCGGCCGACGAACTCCGGGATCAGACCGAACTTGATCAGGTCCTCCGGCTCGACCTCGGCCAGCACCTTGCCGATCTCGGTCTTGCGTTCGGAACTCTTGAGCTTGGCGCCAAAACCAATCCCGCTGGCATCGGTGCTGCGCTGCTGGATGATCTTGTCCAACCCCGAGAACGCGCCACCGACGATGAACAGGATGTTGCGGGTGTCGACCTGCAGGAACTCCTGCTGCGGATGCTTGCGCCCGCCCTGTGGCGGCACGCTGGCCACGGTGCCCTCGATCAGCTTCAGCAGCGCCTGCTGCACGCCTTCGCCGGACACGTCGCGGGTGATCGACGGGTTCTCGCTCTTGCGCGAGATCTTGTCGATCTCGTCGATGTAGACGATGCCCTGCTGGGCCTTGTCGACGTCGTACTCGCACTTCTGCAGCAGCTTCTGGATGATGTTCTCGACGTCCTCGCCGACGTAGCCGGCTTCGGTCAGGGTCGTCGCGTCGGCCATGGTGAACGGCACGTTGAGCATGCGCGCCAGCGTCTCGGCCAGCAGCGTCTTGCCCGAACCGGTCGGGCCGACCAGCAGGATGTTCGACTTGGCCAGCTCGACGTCGTCGTTCTTCTGCCGGCTTTCGATGCGCTTGTAATGGTTGTACACGGCGACCGCGAGCGTGCGCTTGGCGCGCTGCTGGCCGATCACGTACTGGTCGAGCACGTCAAGGATCTCGCGCGGCTTGGGCAGCGAGCTGCGCGCTGACTGTGCCTTCTCCTCGAGTTCCTCGCGGATGATGTCGTTGCACAACTCGACGCATTCATCGCAGATGAATACGCTCGGGCCGGCAATCAGCTTGCGGACCTCATGCTGGCTCTTCCCGCAGAACGAGCAATACAGGATCTTGCTGCTGTCGCCGGATCGGCTCTGACGGTCTTCGCTCATTCCCCACACCTGATGCAACAGCCGATTTCGGCCCGAGAATAGCACACAGGCCCGGATCGCTCGCGGGCCCTGGATGCCGGATAAAAACTGATTGTGATCAAACGTTTAAGCAGGCTGGATCGAGTCTTCCGGGCGCCGCTCGAGGACCTGGTCGATCAAGCCGTACTCACGCGCGGCCTCGGCGCTCTTGAAGTTGTCGCGCTCGGTATCACGCGCGATCGTGTCCAGCGCCTGCCCGGTATGCTTGGACAGGATCTCGTTCAGCCGCTGGCGCATCGCCAGGATCTCGCGCGCGTGGATGTCGATGTCGGTCGCCTGGCCGGAAAACCCGCCCAGCGGCTGGTGGATCATCACCCGCGAATTCGGCAACGCGTAACGCTTGCCCGTGGCACCGGCAGCCAGCAGCAGCGCACCCATGCTGGCGGCCTGGCCGACGCAGATGGTGCCGACGTCGGGCTTGATGAACTGCATGGTGTCGTAGATCGCCATGCCGGCGGTGACGATGCCACCGGGCGAGTTGATGTACAGGCTGATGTCCTTCTCGGGATTCTCGGCCTCCAGGAACAGCATCTGCGCCACGATCACGTTGGCGACGTGGTCGTCGATGCCACCGACCAGGAAGATCACCCGCTCCTTCAACAGGCGCGAGTAGATGTCGTACGCGCGTTCGCCGCGGCTGGTCTGCTCGACCACCATCGGTATCAGGTTCAGGGCTTTGGTCCGGTTGTCCACGTATCGATACCTTTGCTTGGAAACTCCGCAGGGATGCGGCTTTGCGAGGGATCTCGCCTTATAGGATCTGGCCTTGGCGCGTGGCCTTATTGGGCTTGGCTTTATTGGAGCCGCGCCTTACTGGATGGCTTCCTGGAAGGACAGCGCCTGCTCGGTGTGCTGGGCGCGCTCGGCGATCCAGTCGATCACCTGCTCCTCCATCACCCGCGATTGCAGTCCCGCCATCAACTGGGGATCGTTGCGGTACAACTCAATGACCTGCTGCGGCTCCTCGTAGGTCGAGGCGATCAGGCGCAGGGTTTCGTTCACGCGCATGGGATCGAGCTTCAATTCATTGCGACGGGCGAGTTCGCCGACCAGCAACCCGACCAGCACGCGCTTGCGCGCCGGCTCCACGAATTGCTCGTGCGCATTCGCCGGCATTTCGACCTGCTGGCCCTGACGGCGCGCCTGCTCGAGCGTCTGCTGCGCCATCTGCCGGGCTTCGTTTTCCACCAGCCGCGGCGGCATCTCGACCTGCACATAGGCCGCGACCAGCTGCTCGCCGACCTCACGACGCAGGCGGCTCATCAACGCGCCCTTGAGCTCGCGCTCCAGGTTGCTGCGGATGTCGTCGCGGAACTGTTCCATCTCGCCGCTCTTGACCCCGAAGCTGTGGATGAAGGCGGCGTCGACTTCCGGCAGCACCGGCTCGGACACCTGCTCGGCCTTGAGCTGCACCTGCACGTTCCTGCCAGCGAGCTGCGGCACGCGCCAGTCGGCCGGGAAGGTGACATCGATGGTCCTGTCGTCGCCGGCCTTCATGCCGACCAGCGCCGACTCGATCTCGGCCAGCATCGCGCCCGAACCGATCACCGACACGCCCTTCTCGCTGCCTTCGGCCGGCAGGCGCTCATCGCCCGTCTGCGACCAGGTCTCGACGTCGACCGCATCGCCCTGCTGCGCGGGGCGCGTCACCGCGCTCCAGCTGCGGCGCTGCAGGCGCAGGTTGTCGATCATGCGGTCGA
Source organism: Luteimonas sp. (assembly GCA_035543275.1). GTDB lineage: Bacteria > Pseudomonadota > Gammaproteobacteria > Xanthomonadales > Xanthomonadaceae > Cognatiluteimonas. The sequence continues at coordinate 34,741 of DASZZT010000074.1, forward strand.
TGTCGGCATCGGTCACCTCGGCGGTGTGGCGCACGACATTGAGCTTGGCGACGTCGATGTCACCGAATTCCGGCACCACCTCGAACGTGGCGACATACGCCAGGTCGCCCTCGGCAGCTTCGCCGGTCGGCTCGGCCGGCTGGATTTGCGGGCTGCCGGCGATGCGCAGCGCGTTGTCGCGGATGGCGCTGTCGAAGCCTTCGCGCAACATTCCGTCCAGCACCTCGGCGCGAACCTGCTCGCCATAGCGCTGCGCGACGACCTTGGTCGGCACCTTGCCGGGACGGAAGCCCTTGATCCTCACGGTGCGCGCGATCTCACGCAGGCGTCCACCCACCTGGGATTCCAGGTGCTCTGCCGGCAGCCGAAGGGTCATGCGGCGTTCCAGGTTACCAACGGATTCGACCAAAATTTGCATATCTGATGCGGGCATACCCACTCCATGCAACCGCGGCTCGCGGCCACGGCAGGTTATTGAATTGTCGGGCCGACCAGCCGTGAAACGGCCTGCGCACGCGTCCTGGAGACGGTCGGCGGAACGCGATAGTTTCGCTGATTTGGCGGGCGGCTGCCAGCGGAGCTTGAGAACCCCTGACAAGTTGATTCCGTTCGTGGTGAGCCTGTCGAACCATGAACGGAATCAACGCGCGTTGCTCACAGGCACCGACTTGGTCGCACGTTTCGCCTGCGGTGCCGGGGCCGCCTGGGCTCGGCCACGGCAGCGAAGTCGCATATTCAGCACATCGAATTGGTGCGAAAGCCGGGACTCGAACCGCGCCGCGGGAAGACTTGGCAACCGCACTGTCGCACGCGCCGCCGCGCGCTGGGACGCCCGAGTGATGGCTTTTTGCGTTGCAGATGGTGCGAAAGGGGGGACTCGAACCCCCACGCCTTGCGGCACTGGCACCTAAAGCCAGGGCGTCTACCAATTCCGCCACTTTCGCAATGCCCCGATTCTACCCGGCACTCTACCGGGCGCTCCTACCGGGCACTCAATAAAAAACGCCCGGTGCAAGCCGGGCGTTTCGGGATTGGTGGGCTGTGAAGGATTCGAACCTTCGACCTATTGATTAAGAGTCAACTGCTCTACCAACTGAGCTAACAGCCCGACAAAAAATAATAACAAATTTGGGGTGGATGATGGGATTTGAACCCACGACCCCCGGAATCACAATCCGGTGCTCTAACCAACTGAGCTACACCCACCAAAGTTTGGACTGCATTGCGTTTTACTGCGTGGCGCGCCCGGCAGGAATCGAACCTGCAACCACCGGCTTAGAAGGCCGGTGCTCTATCCGGTTGAGCTACGGGCGCCCGGGCCGGATTGTCGCATCGAAAACCTTCCAGCGAACCCGGATTGGTCGGGGTAGAGGGATTCGAACCCCCGACATCCTGCTCCCAAAGCAGGCGCGCTACCAGACTGCGCTATACCCCGCCGACGTGAATGGTTCGACCCGGTCTTCCGCAGCTCGCTTGCGCAACGAAAGGCTGGTCATTGTCCGGAGCGGGCTGCAGCGTGTCAATGCGAAGACACATGGGGAAACAGCCCACATTCCAACTTCCCAGCGCGCGGCGGCGCGTTTGGGTCCGTTGCAAGCGAGTGTTAGCGCGGCGCGCTATCGCGGCGCAGCACGCGCGGCGATGGCCTTGGCGAATGACAGCGTGTTGCCCGCGCCACCCAGGTCCGGGGTCAGGGAATCGCGGGCTTCCAGAGTGGCGACGATCGCCTTGCGCAGGCGCTCGGCGTTCTGCGGCTGGCCGAGATGATCGAGCATCTGTGCCGCGCCCAGCAGCAGCGCGCAGGGATTGGCGACACCCTTGCCGGCGATGTCCGGCGCCGAGCCATGCACGGCCTCGAAGATCGCCGCCTCGGTGCCGATGTTGGCGCCCGGCGCCAGGCCGAGCCCGCCGACCAGGCCGGCACACAGGTCGGAGATGATGTCGCCGAACAGGTTGGTGGTGACGATGATGTCGAACTGCTCCGGACGCATCACCAGCTGCATGCAGGTGTTGTCCACGATCATCTCGTTGCACTCGATGTCCGGGTACTCGGCGGCCACGGCGCGCGCAGTCTTGAGGAACAGGCCCGAGGTCGACTTCAGGATGTTGGCCTTGTGTACCACCGTCACCTTTTTGCGGCCGGTCTTGCGGGCCAGGTCGAAGGCGTAGCGGACGATGCGCTCGGAACCGCGGCGAGTGGTGCGGGTAATCGACGTTGCCGTCTCGCCATCCGCGGACAGCGCCTGGCCTTCGGCGCTGTAGGCGCCTTCGGTGTTCTCGCGCACAGTGATGAGATCGACGCCGGACGGAAAGCGCGATTTCGTATTCGGAAACGACTTGGCCGGGCGCACGTTGGCGTACAGGTCGAAGCGCTTGCGCAGCTCGACATTGACCGAGCTGAAGCCCTCGCCGACCGGCGTGGTCAGCGGGCCCTTCAACGCCACGCGATTGCGGCGGATGGAGTCCATGGTCGCGGCCGGCAGCAGTTCGCCATGCTTGTCCAGCGCAACCAGGCCGGCGTCGGCGAACTCGTATTGCAGGCCGACGTTCATCGCATCGAGCACCAGCAGGGTGGCATCCATGATCTCGGGGCCGATACCATCGCCACGGATCACCGTGATCGTCTGCGTCATTGCAAGTTCCAGACGGGCTGCCGCTGCGCGAGGCATGGCAAGCAGCGGAAAAGGAGGCAAATTATGCCGCGCCTCGGGATTACTTCACAGGCCTTGAGTCCACAACGCGCCGCCGCGCGCCTGGAAACGCTGCCAGGGGCTTTAGTCTATGCGTGCTCGTGTGCTGGCGGCGCAGCGTCGCCCTGCTCCAGTTGATCGAGGAAATCCACCGCGCGGCGTAGGTGCGGGATCACGATCGAGCCACCGACCACCAGCCCGACCGAGAACGCCTCGAACATCTCGTCGCGATTCACGCCGGCCTCCTTGCATTGGGCGACGTGGTAGCTGATGCAGTCGTCGCAGCGCAGCACCAACGAGGCAACCAGGCCGAGCAGCTCCTTGGTCTTCAGGTCGAGCGCACCGGGCTGGTAAGTCTGGGTATCGAGGGCGAAAAACCGGCGCACGACCTGGTTTGGCTCGGCCAGGATGCGTTCGTTCATGCGCTGGCGGAAGGCGGTGAACTCACCGATCCGATCATCGCTGACACGATCATGGCCGACGCGATCATCGCCGTCCGTTGTCGGCGCGCTCATGCCCCACCCGCCAGCAGCGGCTCCAGCTTGCCGGCGCGATGCAGTGCCATCAGGTCGTCGTAGCCACCGACGTGGGTGTCACCGATGAATATCTGCGGCACGGTGCTGCGCCGGGCGCGCGCAAACATCCGTTCGCGCTCAGCCGGATCGGTGTCGATCCGCACCTCGTTCCAGGCCAGGCCCTTGCTCTTGAGGAAATTCTTGGCCGCCCCGCAATACGCGCACATCGCGGAGGTGTACAGCGTGATCTCGGGGGTTGCGGTGGCGCTGGACTGGTCGCTCAAGAGGATCTCCGGAAACTTGCGGCGTCGGGACAGGTCGGAATATGCGTCCCGCCGCCCCGCTTTTCCAGTCCACACGCGCTGGTTCACGTACCTTGATGGATTAACCGTCGGTTCACGCCGGTGGACGCCGGCCCCGTCATCCTGCTGTTCTGCTTACCGCTATCGAGTCCGCATGCGCTTGCTCCCGCCCGTCGCCGCCTTGACGCTCGCCCTGGCCGGCCTGCTCCTGCCCAGCCTGCCCGCGCCGGCGCAGGAAAGCGGCCTGCCCGACATCGGTTCCTCGGCCGGCGAGGTGCTGGCTCCGGCGCAGCAGAAGCAGTACGGCGAGATGACCCTGAGCCAGCTGCGCAACTACGGCTATACGCTGGACGATCCGTTGCTCGGTGGCTGGCTGCAATCGATTGGCGACCGCCTCGGCGCTGCCAGCGATCGGCCGCAGCAGGATTTCACCTTGTTCCTGCTGCGGCAGCGCCAGATCAACGCCTTCGCCACCTTGGGTGGCTATGTCGCGGTGAACGCCGGACTGGTGCTCGCCGCCGATAGCGAGGACGAAATGGCCGCGGTGATTTCGCACGAGATCGCCCACGTCACCCAGTCGCACGTGCTGCGCGCGGTCGAACGCGCGCAGCGCGACAGCATCCCGATCCTGCTGGCGATGATCGGGGCGATCGCGATCGCGCAGTCGGCCGGTGGCAATTCCGGCGATAACGCCGCGATGGCGGCGATGGCCTCAGCCCAAGGGCTGCTGGCGCAACGCCAGATCGATTACACCCGCGCCAACGAATCCGAAGCCGATCGCATCGGCATCCGCACCCTCGCCCGCAGCGGCTACGACCCCAAGGCAATGGCCGCCTTCTTCGTGAAGCTGCAGGCGGTGATTCGCAGCAACCAGGGCGGCGAGCGCGAACGCACACCCGACTACCTGCAGTCCCATCCCGTAACCACGACCCGCATCAGCGAGGCCAGGCAACGCGCCGAGCAACTGGCGACAACCGAAAAAGGGTTCACGCCCAGCGGCGGCGCCAGCAACAACCCGCTGCTGCCCGGTTCGCTGCAAATCAGCAGTACCGCTGGCAACGGCGACAGTGGCCAGTTCCTCTGGGCGCGCGAGCGCCTGCGCGTGCTCAGCGCGGACACGCCGAACGCCGCCGTGCGCGAATACGAACGCCTGCGCAAGGCTGGCGATGCCAGCAAGTTCGGCGACGCCCAGCGCTACGGACTGGCGCTGGCGCGGTTGCTCGATGGCCACGCCGCCGCCGCCGCGGCGGAACTGGCGCCACTGTCGCAGGAGTATCCCGGCAACCTCTGGATCAGCCTGGCGCTGGGCGAATCCGAAGCGCGTTCCAGCAAGACTGCCGCCGCCGATGCCCGTTTCGAGGCGCTGCTTGCGCGCATGCCCGGCAATCGCGCGGTGGCACTGACCTACGCCGGCATGCTGGCCGAACGCAACACACCTGCCGCCGGCAAGCGCGCGCAGGCGGTGCTGCGGCCGTTGCTGGGCGATGCCGGTGACGACCCGGTGTTCCAGAGCGTGTTCGCCCGCACCAGCGAGATCGCCGGCGACCCGGTCCGCGCCGGCGAAGCCTGGGCCGAAGCCGCCTACCTAAACGGCCGCCCGGAGCAGGCACTGGTGCAACTCAACACCCTCAAGAAGCGCGACGACGTGGACTATTACGCTCGCGCCCGCATCGATGCCCGCATCGCAGCAATCACGCCGACCGTGCTGGAACTGCGCCGCGAAGGCATCCGCGACGAGGACCTGCACCGCCACTGACACGCCGTTGTCATCGTCGATGCCCGCGACACGGGTCTTCTCGCCGGGCTGTCACGCCGACGTCATGAAAGCGTCGTCTACTTGCGCCTGAACCGGGCCGATGCCACGGTAAGCCGCGCACAGGACCACGCCATGCAGAAACGCATCCTGATCGTCGACGACGAGCCCGCGATCCGCGAGATGGTCGCCTACGCGCTGCGCAAGGGCGAATACGAACCCGCACATGCCGGCGACGCGCGCGAGGCGCAGGCGGCGATCGCCGACCGCGTGCCCGACCTGATCCTGCTCGACTGGATGCTGCCCGGCACCAGCGGCCTGGAACTCGCCCGTCGCTGGCGCCGCGATCCACTGACCCGCGAAGTGCCGATCATCATGCTGACCGCACGCGGCGAGGAGAACGACCGCGTCGGCGGGCTCGAGGCCGGGGTCGACGACTATGTGGTCAAGCCATTTTCGACACGCGAACTGCTGGCGCGCATCCGCGCCGTCATGCGCCGTTCGCGCGAGGATGACGAAGACGGCAGCATCGCGGTCGGCCCGCTGCGCATCGACGGCGCCGCGCACCGGGTGTTCGCGCAGCTGGACGGCAGCGACACGCCAATCGCGATCGGTCCCACCGAATACCGGATGCTGCACTTCTTCATGACCCATCCCGAGCGCGTCTATACCCGCTCGCAGCTGCTCGACCACGTCTGGGGCGGCAGCGTGTACGTCGAGGAGCGCACCGTCGACGTGCATATCCGCCGCCTGCGCAAGACGCTGGAACCGACCGCGCTCGACAATATGGTGCAGACCGTGCGCGGCGCCGGCTACCGCTTCTCCGCTGCCGTCTAGACTGAGGGCGCATGCCACCCCGCGCCCGCAACGCCTGGTTCAAGACGCTCGGCCACCTTGGGTTGGTGCTGGCGGGCGCGCTCGTGCTCGGCTTCCTGCTCGGATACGTCTGGCCGGTATTGACCATCGCCGCGCTCGGCGTGGTCGCCTGGCATTACTGGAAACTGCGCAGCGTGCTGCTGCGCCTGACCGCACGCCAGCGGCTGGAAGCTCCGCAGGGCGACGGCGTGTGGAACGAGCTCGACCGCCTGCTGCATCGCGGCCAGCTGGAGATGCGGGGGCGCAAGCGGCGGTTGCTCGACATGCTGCGCGCCTACCGCGCCGCCGCCGACGCGCTGCCGGACGCGGTCGTCGTCGTCGAACGCAACAGCCAACGGGTGCTGTGGTTCAACGCCGCGGCAACGACGCTGCTCGGCCTGCACTATCCGCGCGACATCGATGCGCCGCTCGGCGAGCGCCTGCAGCCATTGCCAATCGCACGCTGGCTCGCGGCCGGTCGCAACGCCGAGCCGCTGCTCGACGCCGCGTCCCCGGTCAATCCGGACCTGCGCCTGAGCCTGCGCCTGATCCCCTATTCCGACGAACTCTGGTTGCTGGTCGCGCGCAACGTCAGCAAGCTGATGCGGCTGGAGCAGATGCGCCGCGATTTCGTCGCCAACGTCTCGCATGAGCTGCGCACGCCGTTGACGGTGGTGCACGGTTATCTGGAGATGCTCGACCCGGCCGAGCAACCGGAATGGGCGCCGATGCTGGCCGAGATGCAGCGCCAGTCGCAGCGGATGACGCAACTGGTCGAGGACCTGCTGACGCTGTCGCGGCTGGAGGCACAGGACGCACTGGTCGACGAGGATGTCGCGATGGCGCCGATGCTGGCCACGCTCAAGCGCGAAGCCGAGGCGCTGAGCCAGCAGCGGCACACGATCACCCTCGAGGACAGTGCGCAGGTCAACCTCCGGGGCTCGACCAGGGAACTGCACAGCGCGTTCTCCAACCTGGTCAGCAATGCGGTGCGCTATACGCCGGCCGGCGGCAGCATCGCGATCGTGTTTGCCCGGGACGGCGATGGCGTGGTGCTGTCGGTGCGCGACAGCGGCTACGGCATCCCGGCTACCCACTTGCCACGCATCACCGAACGTTTCTATCGCGTCTCCACCAGCCGCTCGCGCGAAAGCGGCGGCACCGGCCTGGGGCTGGCCATCGTCAAGCACGTGCTGGGCCTGCACCAGGCACGACTCGGCATCGCCAGCGAAGTCGGACGCGGCAGCACGTTTTCCTGCCACTTCGGCACCGAACGCGTGCATCTGCGTGATGGCCGCATCGCCAGCCTCGGCCGCTCCGCATGACTATGCCCATCGATTCTGACCTCGACAGCGACCCGCTGCGCGATCCGACGCTGTATTCCAACCGCGAACTGTCGCAACTGGACTTCAATTTTCGCGTTCTGGCGCAGGCGCAGGATCCGGCGATGCCGCTACTGGAGCGATTGCGCTACCTGTGCATTTCCTGCACCAACCTCGACGAATTCTTCGAGATCCGCGCCGCTACCGTGCGCCATGCGCAGGATTTCGGCGTGCCCATCGCCGCCGATGGCCTGGCACCGGCGACGGTGCTCAAGCGCATCCACGACCGCGCCGCACAACTGGTCGATGCGCAATACCGATGCTGGAACGAGGTGCTGCGCCCGGCGCTGGACGGCGCCGGCGTGCGCGTGCTCGCGCGCGACAGCTGGAACGCGAAGCAGACGCGCTGGCTGCGCGCCTGTTTCCGCGACGAGATCCTGCCGGTGCTGTCGCCGCTCGGGCTTGATCCGGCGCACCCGTTCCCGAAGATCCTCAACAAGTCGCTCAACATCGTGGTGGTGCTGAAGGGCAAGGATGCGTTCGGTCGCGCCGGGCACCTGGCGATCGTGCGCGCGCCGCGCTCGTTGCCGCGCATCATCCAGCTGCCAGAGAAGGTCTCCGGCGGCGAGCACGACTTCGTGTTCCTGTCGACGGTGCTGTCGGCGTTCGTCGACGAGTTGTTCCCGGGCATGGAGGTCAAGGGCGCCTACCAGTTCCGCGTCACCCGCAATTCCGAGTTGATCGTCGACGAGGAGGAAGTCGAGAACCTCGCGCTGGCATTGCGCGATGAACTGGTCGGGCGCGGCTACCTGCGCGCGATGCGGCTGGAGATCGCCGACAACTGCCCAAAACCGATCGTGCGCACGCTGCTGGAAAACTTCGAGTTGCCGGAGAACGCGGTCTACCGCATCAACGGCCCGGTCAACCTCAATCGTGTGATCCAGGTCTACGACCTGGTGCAACGCCCGGAACTGAAGTTCGCGCCGTTCCAGCCACGCGCGCTGCGCGACAGCGATGCGATGTTCGAACTGGTCGGCGAAGGCGACGTGCTGCTGCACCATCCCTTCGACGCCTTCACGCCAGTGCTGGAACTGATCCGCCAGGCGGCGGAGGACCCGAACGTGCTGGCGATCAAGCAGACGCTGTATCGCACCGGTCGCGAATCGCAGATCGTCGAACACCTCGTCCAGGCCGCGCGCAATGGCAAGGACGTGACCGTCGTGGTCGAGTTGCGCGCGCGTTTCGACGAGGAGGCCAACCTCGGCTTCGCCGATCGCCTGCAGCAGGCCGGCGTGCAGGTGGTCTACGGCGTGGTCGGCTACAAGACCCACGCCAAGATGCTCCTGATCGTGCGCCGCGAGGGCCGCAAGCTGCGTCGCTACGTGCATCTTGGCACCGGCAATTACCACGCCGGCACCGCGCGCGGCTATACCGACATCGGCCTGATTACCGCCGACGCCGACATCGGCGCCGACGTGCACCAGATCTTCCAGCAGCTGTCCGGGCTGGCGCCGGCGATCGCGCTCAAGCGGCTGCTGCAATCGCCATTCACGCTGCATGCCGGCGTGCTGGCACGGATCGAACGCGAGGCCAGGCACGCGCGCGCGGGCAAACCGGCACGGATCATCGCCAAGATGAATGCACTCAACGAGCCGCAGGTGGTGCGCGCGCTGTATGCCGCTTCGCAGGCCGGCGTGCAGATCGACCTGATCGTGCGCGGCGCCTGCACCTTGCGTCCCGGCATTCACGGCGTGTCGGACAACATCCGCGTGCGCTCGATCGTCGGCCGCTTCCTCGAACATAGTCGCGTGTACTGGTTTGGCAACGATGGCGCGCCGGAGCTGTTCTGCGCCAGCGCCGATTGGCTGGAGCGCAACCTGCTGCGCCGGGTCGAGACCTGTTTTCCGATCCTCGATCGCGAACTCGCCGAGCGCGTGCGCGACGAGGCGCTCGACAACTACCTCGCCGACAACCTCAACGCCTGGGAACTGCTGCCCGGCGGCGGCTACCACAAGCTGGTGCCGGACGGCGATGCGATGCCGCACTCCGCGCAATCGGCGCTGCTTGCGAAACTGTGCGCGTGAACGACACCCACCTGTTCGTCCGCTCCGCCGCGCTGCCGTTGCAGGACGGCGATCTGCTGGCCGCGATCGACCTGGGGTCCAACAGCTTCCACATGGTTGTCGCGCGCTACCTGCTCGGCCAGCTGCGCACGGTCGATCGCCTGCGCGAGATGGTGCGACTGGCCGAAGGCCTCGACGGCAAGGGCGGCCTGACACCGGAGGTGCGGCAACGCGCGCTCGAATGCCTGTCGCGCTTCGGCCAGCGACTGCGGGACATCCCGCCGCAGCGCGTGCGCGCGGTCGCCACCAATACCGTGCGGCAACTGGCCACGCCGCAAACGTTCCTGATGCCGGCCGAAACCGCACTCGGGCACGCGATCGAAGTGGTATCGGGCCGTGAGGAAGCGCGGCTGGTCTACCTCGGCGTCGCCCACGCGCAGCCGCCGAAAGCGGAGCAGTTGCGGCTGGTGATCGACATCGGCGGCGGTTCCACCGAATGCATCATCGGCAGCGGCTTCGACGCGCTCGAACGCGAGAGTCTGCAGGTCGGTTGCGTCGCCAGCACGCGCCGCTTCTTCGGCGACGGCAAGCTGTCGAAGCAGCGCTGGAACGACGCGCTGACCGAAGTCACCGCCGAGTTCCAGCAGTTCACCGGCGTCTATCGCCACCTCGGCTGGGACGAGGTGCTCGGATCATCGGGCACCATCAAGGCGATCGGCGAGATCTGCGCGGCAATGAAGCTGACCAAGGGCGCGGTCACCGCCGAGGCCTTGCCGCTGGTACGCGAGCAACTGCTCAAGGCCGCGCGCATCGACGCCATCGCGTTGCCCGGACTTTCCGAGGAACGCCGGCCGATCATCGCCGGCGGCCTGCTGGTGCTGGAAGCCGCGTTCGATGCGCTCGGCCTGCAGCGCATGGCGGTCAGCAAGGCCGCGCTGCGCGAGGGCGTGCTTTACGACATGCTCGGCCGTGGTGGTGCCGACGATCCGCGCGATGCGTCGGTGCAGGCGCTGATGCAACGCTACGGCATCGACATCGCACAGGCCGCACGCGTGGAAGCGACCGCGCTGCGCCTGTTCGATCGCGTCGCGCAAGCCTGGCAGCTGGAACCCGATGACCGCCTGCTGCTGGCCTGGGCCGCACGCCTGCACGAACTCGGCCTCGCCATCGCCCACAGCCAGTACCAGGTCCATGGCGCTTACGTGCTCGCGCATTCCGACATCGCCGGCTTCTCGCAGCAGGAGCAGCGCGTGCTTGCGACGCTGGTGCGCACGCACCGGCGCGGCATCGCCAGGTCCGCCTTCAAGGCCATCCCCGACCGCCTGCTGCTGGCCACGCGGCGCAAGGCCGCGCTGCTGCGATTGGCGGTCTTGCTGCATCGCTCGCACGAGGAAGAGTCGCTGCCCGAACTCGGTCTGGTCGCCGATGGCGACACTTTGGTCCTCGACGTCCCAAAGCGCTGGCTCGACGCGCGGCCGCTGCTGCACGCCGATCTGGCCGGAGAGCCGGAGGATCTCGCCGACCTCGGTATCGTGTTCAGGCTTGAGGCCGATTGAGCGCAGGAGCGACACCGCATCCGTCGTCCCGGCCCTCGGCTGGCATGTTTCCGCGACCGGACATTGCCACGGGAAGTGCGAAACTTCCGGCATGAACTACCGCCACGCCTTCCATGCCGGCAACCATGCCGACGTGTTCAAGCACGTCGTGCTGCTGGCGTTGTGCGAGGCGCTGACCACGAAGCGGTCGCCCTGCTTCGCACTCGACACCCATGCCGGCCGCGGCCTGTATGCGCTCGACGACGAGGCCGCGCGACGTACCGGCGAGGCCGCAGGCGGCATCGACCGTCTGCTGGCCGCAGCGCCGGACGACCCGTTGCTCGCGCGCTATCTCGATGCGGTCCGTGCCTGCCGCGCGCAGCATGGCGAACACACCTGTCCCGGCTCGCCGTGGCTGCTGGCGCATGCCTTGCGCCATGACGATCGCATCGCCTGCTGCGAACTGCAGCCGGAGGAAGCCGCGGCGCTCAAGCGCAACTTTGCGGCCGACGCGCGCGTTGCCGTGCATCAGCGTGACGGCTATGCCGCGCTGAAAGCGCTGCTGCCACCACACGTCGGCGATACGAAATTCGGGCGCGGGCTGGTACTGATCGATCCACCGTACGAGGCGCAACTGGCCGAGTTCGACACCGCGCTGGCGGCGCTGCGCGATGGCCTCGCGCGCTGGCCGCAGGCCACGTTCGCGCTGTGGTATCCGGTCAAGCAACGACGTTCACTGCAGCCGTTCTATCGCGAGGCCGCCTTGTTGCCAGCGAAATCCGCGCTGCTGATCGAACTGCTGGTGCGTCCAGACGATTCGCCGCTGCGCATGAACGGCAGCGGCCTGCTGCTGCTCAATCCGCCGTGGCAGCTGGATGCGGTGCTGGCGCCAGTGCTGGACACACTGGGCAATGCATTGGGCGAAGCTGGCGCATCCACCCGCCTGGAATGGCTGCGCGAGCCGCAATAGCGGCCGCGCGATGCCGCTCAGATCCCGGCCTTGACATCCGGCTCGAAGAAGCTCCAGCGGATTTCCGGGAATTCGCGCTTGATTGCACGCTCGACCTCATTGATCTGCAGCGCCAGCGCCTTGGCGCTCTGCTCCTCGCGCATTTCCGCTTGCACCGACACCAGCACGTCGTTGCCCATCTGCAACGTGATCAGGCTGATGACGTTGCCGATTTCCGGGCGCGCGTCGAGGAAACGACGCATCTGCGCCTCGCGCTCGGGTTCCACGCTCTGCCCGATCAGCATCGCCTTGACCTCGACCGCCACGAACACCGCGACCACGATCAGCAGCACGCCGATCGCGAGGGTGCCGATCGCGTCCCATACCGGATTGCCGGTCACCACCGACGCCACCACTGCAATCAGCGCGAACACCAACCCGAACAGCGCCGCCAGATCCTCGCCGAAGATCACCACCAACTCGGCCTGCCGGCTCTGCCTGAACCACTGCCACAGGTTGCGGTCGCCGCGCGACTTGTTCACTTCCTGCAGGCAGGCGCGCATCGACATCGCCTCGGCGACGATGCCGAACAGCAGCACGCCGACCGCCCACCACCAATTCTGCAACGGCTCGGGCTGCTGCAGCTTGTGGATGCCTTCGTACAGCGAAAACATGCCGCCGACAGTGAACAGGATCACCGCGACCAGGAACGACCAGAAATAGATCGCCTTGCCGTAGCCCAGCGGATGCTCCGGCGAGGCCGGTTTCTTCGCCTGTTTCATGCCAAGTAACAGCAGCAGCTGGTTGCCGCAGTCGGCCAGCGAATGCACGGTTTCGGCCAGCATCGCGCTGGAATTGGTGAAATAGGCAGCCACGCCCTTGGCGCAGGCGATTGCGAAGTTGGCGCCGAGCGCGAACAGGATTGCGCGGTTGGAATCGCCGCTGGCGGCCATCGGATAGTCCGGTTTCGTAAGCGTTGCCCACGGAAAACCGCGTAATCGCGTTATCCGCAGGACGGCCGCGAAGTCTAGCAAAGTGGCCGCCGCCGGCCGTCGCGCAAGTGTGTCGCGCAAATGTAAAGCTGCATTTCACCTGCCCCGTGCGAGCATCCCCCGCATGGCTGCCCGCAATCGACTTCCGCCGTGGCACGAGTTGCTGCACCTGTCCAATGGGCGCGAGGTGTTGATCCGACCGATCCGGCCGGACGACGCGGTGCCGTTGCGCGCCGGGTTCCCGTTGCTGCAGCCCGACGAGATCCGCCAGCGCTTCCTGTATTCGGTCAAGGAACTCACCCCGGAGATGGCGGAGCGGCTGACGCATCCGGATCCGCGCAGTGAATTCGCCATCGTCGCCGCCGAGCCGCTGCCGCCGGGCGAGGCGCTGGTCGGCGCAGTGGCGCGGGTGGCAATCACCCAAGGCACGCGCGAAGCCGAGTTCGCGATCCTGGTCAGCCGCTACATCGCCGAAATGGGCCTGGGCCGCCATCTGATGCGGCGGCTGGTGCGCTGGGCCAAAGGCAAGAAACTCGACCGCCTGTACGGCGACGTGCTCGAGCACAACCAGCCGATGCTGGCGCTGGCGCAGTCGCTGGGCTTCCGCCGCGAAGCGTCCGATGCGCCCGGTCTGACGCGGGTGGTGCTGGACCTGAAGCCGCCGGCGGCCTGACCCCGCGGCGGCGTGGCGGGAATGTTGTTTACAAAACGTCGTCTAAAAACGTCGTTTACAATTTCGCGTCCGATGTCCTCCCCCGTCCCGCCCATTTCGCTGCTTCCCAGAGCCGGCCAGCAGCACGCCTTCTGGCGCGCGCCTGCGTCGCCGTCGGCGCTCGCCTGGGCGGTCGCACGCGCGGCCGATGCGCATGACGGTCCGGTTCTGGTCGTCGCCCGCGGCAACCACGTCGCGCACCAGCTCGAGTCCGACCTGCGCACGCTGATCGGCGACGACGCCTCGTTGCCGGTGTTGCCGTTCCCGGATTGGGAAACCCTGCCCTACGACCAGTTCAGTCCGCATCCGGACATCGTCTCGCAACGCCTGGCCGCGTTGCAGCGGCTGCCTGGATTGCAGCGCGGCATTGTGGTCGTGCCGGTGGCGACGCTGATGCAGCGCCTGCCGCCGCTGCGCTACGTGGTCGGCAACAGCTTCGACGTCAAGGTCGGGCAAAAGCTCGATCTGGACTCCGAAAAACGCCGGCTCGACTCCGCCGGCTATCGCAACGTGCCGCAGGTGTTCGATCCCGGCGACTTCGCCGTGCGGGGCGGCCTGCTCGACGTGTATCCGATGGGCGCGTCGCAGCCGTACCGGGTCGAGTTGCTGGACGATGTCATCGACACCATCCGCGCCTTCGATCCGGAATCGCAGCGTTCGCTCGACCGGACGCAGGCGGTGCAGTTGCTGCCCGGCCGCGAGGTACCGCTGGACGACGAAGCGCTGAAACGCGCGATGGACACCCTGCGCGAGCGCTTCGACATCGACACCCGGCGCAGCGCGCTGTTCCAAGACCTCAAGGCCGGCGCCGCGCCGGCCGGCATCGAGTATTACCTGCCGCTATTCTTCACGCAGACCGCGACGCTGTTCGATTACCTCGGCGAACGCGCATTGCCAGTGATCGGCGAAGATGCCATCGACGCCGCCGAACAGTTCTGGACGCAGACGCGCGAACGCTACGAGCAGCGCCGCCACGACATCGAACGCCCGCTGTTGCCGCCCGACGAGCTGTACCTGTCGCCCGAAGCACTGCGCGAACGATTGAACCTGCGTCCGCGCATCGATGTGCTCGGCAGCTTTGATGCGAAGCACGCACAGGCGCAGCCGCTCGGCGTGCAGCCGGCGCCGACGCTGCCGATCGCGGCGAAGGACCACGCGCCCGCCGACACCCTGACCTCGTTCCTCGCCAGCTACCCGGGCCGGGTGCTGGTCGCGGCGGATTCCGCGGGCCGGCGCGAGGCGTTGTCGGAAGTGCTGCAGGCGGCCGGACTGCAGCCGCGCACGCTTGCCAGCTGGAATGCGTTCCTCGCCAGCGACGAGAAGTTCGCCATCGCGGTCGCGCCGCTGGACGACGGTTTCGCGCTCGACGACCCACAACTTGCGGTGCTCACCGAGCGCCAGCTGTTCCCGGAACGCGCAGCGCAGCCGCGCCGCCGCAAGCGTGCCGGGCGCGAACCCGAAGCGATCGTCCGCGACCTCGGCGAGTTGAGCGAAGGCGCGCCGATCGTGCACGAAGATCACGGCGTCGGTCGCTACCGCGGCCTGATCACGCTCGACGCCGGCGGCACGGCCGGCGAATACCTGGAGATCGAATACGCCAAGGGCGACCGTCTGTACGTGCCGGTCGCGCAACTGCACCTGATCAACCGCTACTCCGGCGCCTCGCCGGAAACCGCGCCACTGCATTCGCTCGGCGGCGAGCAGTGGAGCAAGGCCAAGCGCAAGGCCGCGGAAAAGGTCCGCGATGTCGCCGCGGAACTGCTCGAGATCCAGGCCCGGCGTCGGGCCCGCGCCGGACTCGCGCTGGAAGTGGATCGGGCGATGTACGAGCCGTTCGCCGCCGGCTTCCCGTTCGAGGAAACCCCCGACCAGCACGCCGCGATCGAAGCCGTCATCCGCGACCTGTCGAGTTCGCAGCCGATGGATCGCGTGGTCTGCGGCGATGTCGGCTTCGGCAAGACCGAGGTCGCGATGCGTGCCGCGTTCGTCGCTGCCGCTGCCGGCAAGCAGGTTGCAGTGCTGGTGCCGACCACGCTGCTGGCCGAACAGCACTACCGCAACTTCCGCGACCGCTTTGCCGACTGGCCGCTGAAGGTCGAGGTGCTGTCGCGCTTCAAGAGCACGAAGGAAATCAAGGCCGAGTTGGAGAAGCTTGCCGAAGGCAAGATCGACGTCATCGTCGGCACCCACCGGCTGCTGCAGAAGGACGTGCGTTTCAAGGATCTGGGTCTGGTCATCGTCGACGAGGAACAGCGCTTCGGCGTACGCCAGAAGGAGGCGCTGAAGGCGCTGCGCGCGAACGTGCACCTGCTGACGCTGACCGCGACGCCGATCCCACGCACGCTCAACATGGCGATGGCCGGATTGCGAGATCTCTCGATCATCGCCACGCCACCCGCACATCGGCTCGCGGTGCAAACCTTCGTCACACCCTGGGACGACGCGCAGTTGCGCGAAGCCTTCCAGCGCGAACTCGCGCGCGGCGGCCAGGTATACTTCCTGCACAACGACGTCGAGTCGATCGGCCGCATGCAGCGCGAACTGCAGGATCTGGTGCCGGAAGCGCGCATCGGCACCGCCCACGGCCAGATGCCGGAGCGCGAGCTGGAACGGGTGATGCTCGACTTCCACAAGCAGCGCTTCAATGTGCTGCTGTGCACGACGATTATCGAGTCCGGCATCGACATCCCCAACGCCAACACCATCGTCATGAACCGCGCCGACAAACTCGGCCTGGCGCAGATGCACCAGTTGCGCGGACGCGTCGGCCGCTCGCACCATCGCGCCTACGCCTACCTCGTCGTTCCCGACAAGCGCAGCATCACCAGCGACGCGCGCAAGCGGCTCGATGCGATCGCCTCGATGGACGCACTCGGCGCAGGCTTCACCCTGGCCACGCACGACCTGGAAATCCGCGGCGCCGGCGAACTGCTCGGCGAAGACCAGAGCGGGCAGATGGCCGAGGTCGGCTTCAGCCTCTACACCGAGTTGCTGGAACGCGCGGTGCGCAGCATCAAGCGCGGCGAGTTGCCCGATGTCGACGCCACCCATGCCCACGGCGCCGAGATCGAACTGCACATTCCGGCGCTGATTCCAGACGATTACCTGCCCGATGTGCATGCACGCCTGACCCTGTACAAGCGCATCAGCTGCGTGCGTGACGTGGACGCATTGCGCGAACTGCAGGTGGAGATGATCGACCGCTTCGGCCTGCTGCCGAACGCGGCGAAGCACCTGTTCGCGATCGCCGAACTGAAACTTGACGCAACGCAGCTGGGCCTGCGCAAGCTCGACCTCGGCGACAAGGGCGGCCGCGTACAGTTCGAGTCCAAGCCCAACGTCGATCCGATGACCGTAATCCAGCTGATCCAGAAGCAACCGCAGCACTACGCGATGGAAGGCCCGGACAAACTGCGCATCAAGCTCGAACTGCCCGATGCGGCCACGCGTCTCCACACCGCACGCGGGCTGCTGGCGGCGCTGCGTCCGGCGTAACGTGTCGAAATTCAGCGATCCAGCGGACTGAGTACGCCACCCGCGCCACGATTCAGCACGTGCGTGTAGATCTGCGTGGTCGCCACATCCTTGTGGCCGAGCAGTTCCTGCACCGTGCGGATGTCGTAGCCGGCTTCCAGCAAATGGGTCGCGAACGAGTGACGCAGCGTGTGGCAGGTCGCCGGCTTGGCCACGCCGCAACTGCGCACTGCCGCCTTCACCGCGCGCTGCAGCACGGTCTCGTCCAGATGATGGCGACGCATCACGCCGCTGCGTGGATCGACGCTGCGCGCGCGTGCCGGAAACACGTATTGCCACGCCCATTCCTGCCCGGCATTGACGTATTTACGTGCCAACGCATCCGGCAGCCAGACCTCGCCAAACCCAGCCACGAGATCGCGTTCGTGCAGCCGCCGCGCTTCGCGCAATTGCGCCTGCAACGGCTCCAGCAGCATCGCCGGCAACATGGTGCGACGGTCCTTGCCACCCTTGCCCTGGCGAACGGTGATCTCCTTGCGGCCGAAATCAACGTCCTTGACGCGCAATCGCACACACTCCATCAACCGCAACCCGCTGCCGTACAGAACGCTCCCCATCAACCAGGTGACCCCAGTCAGTTCCCCCAGCAGTGCGGCCGTCTCCTCGCGCGAGAGCACCACCGGCAACCGCTTGGGTCGCTTCGCGCGCTGGATGTCCTGCATCCAGGGCAGATCCAGCCCCAGCACTTGGCGATACAGGAACAGCAGCGCTGCCAACGCCTGGTTCTGGGTCGAAGCCGCGACCTGTCCATGCATGGCCAGGCCAGTGAGGAACGCCTCGACCTCATGCGCGCCCATCGTGCGCGGATGCTGCTTGCCGTTGGCCAGGATGAAACGTCGTATCCAGCCGACGTAGGCTTCTTCGGTGCGGCGCGCCAGTCCCAACCGCCGTATCCGCGCGCGAACCTGATCCAGCAACCGCGGCGCAGCCGCATCAGGCACCACCGGCACAACGCTTGCCGCCGGCGGTTCCGGGTGGGAATATGCCATGCAACCTCCCCTTCTACCTTCTGGAAACGCTGCAAGATTAGGCGGCAGGAATAGGCGGCGCAGTCGGTGCTACACCCACGTTTCTGTAGGGGTTTTCCTGTAACTCATCCAAAGGTGAGCCGGCTTATATCGCTGCCTTATCTTAGGTTTTACAATCGAATAGGCGTTATACGCGGCCGCAGAGCAGCTTTTATGCGGGTTCGTTGCAGTCATGCTTTCGTCGGTAGCGGGTTTTGCACAGCTCGCTTCGTTCAACACTTCGTCTGCGCCGCTCGCTTTTCGTGAGGCTCCTGGCCCCGCAGGCTGTTCGGCCCCGCATACGTTATCGCTTGAGTGAGAGTTCACGCCCCGCACAATTTCACGCCCCATGGAGGCGGCACCCAAGCTTCGGCTGGTACGAGCATCGCCGCCAACTGTCGTCGCGAGGTCGCGCTTCCCACGGGCTCCCGATTGGCGTTACGGTAGATCGCACTTGCGGTCACGCTTCGCCGGTTCTAGCACGGCTGTATAACAATTCGTTCAAGCCGAAGCCACTTCGTGGCTCGGCTTAACTCAGGCGTTAGGCGCGAAAAAAAGGGCCGCCCGAAGGCAGCCCCACTTATCAACCCTTGGGTGGGTTGGGATCGTTTCCGTAGCTATCCTTGTCACG
>DASZZT010000075.1:0-8095 GCA_035543275.1 Luteimonas sp.
CGCCGTCGTAATCGCCCTGCTCGGCGCGATCGATCGTCTGCTGCGCCAGGTAGTTGCGCAGCACGTATTTCGGGTTCGCCGCCTGCATGCGCGCGATGCGTTCCGGCGGCGGCAGACCGTCCTCGCGCACGCGCGATGCATGACGCATCAGCCATTCGAGAAATAGCGGCGCGCCGGCTTCGCGACTGGTCTCGTCGTAGAACGCTTCGCGCAGCGGTTCCAGTGCAGGCGACTCGGGATCCACTTCAGCCAGCACACGGAAGAACAGCGTCATGTCGACTTCATGCGCCTGCAGCAACGCCAGCAGCGCCTGCATCAGCTCGACGTCGTCATCGCGACATTCGCGCAGGCCGAGCTTGCGCGCAATGTTGTCGCGATCGGCGGTGGTCCAGGCATCGGCATAACGCTGCAAACCGGCCTGCAGCGGCTCGGTGGACGCAAACAGCGGCAACAACGCTTGTGCCAGCCGCGCCAGGTTCCAGTGCGCGACTTTCGCCTGCCAGCCGAAGCGGTAGCGGCGGCCGTGGACATCGGTGGTGTTCGGCGTCCAGTCAGGATCGTAGTTGTCGATCCAGCCGTAGGGACCGTAGTCGATCGTCAGGCCGAGGATCGACATGTTGTCGGTGTTCATGACGCCGTGCACGAAGCCGACCCGCATCCAGTGCGCGACCATCACCGCGGTGCGCTCGCAGACCTGCGCGAACCACTCGCTATACAGGCTTTCCCCCTCGCCTTGCAGCTGTTGGAAGTCACGGCGGATGCAGAAGTCGACCAGTTGCCGCAGCAGCCCGACATCGCCGCGCGACGCCGGCAACTCGAAGTTGCCGAAGCGGATGAACGACGACGCCACTCGGCACACGATCGCGCCCGGCTCCGGCTTCGCATGGCCGTCGTAGAACATGTCGCGCACGACCGACTCGCCAGTCGTCACCAGGCTCAGCGCGCGCGTGGTCGGCACGCCGAGGTGATGCATCGCCTCGCTGCACAGGAATTCGCGGATCGATGAACGCAGCACCGCGCGGCCATCAGCGCTGCGTGAATACGGTGTCGATCCCGCACCTTTGAGTTGCAGCTCCCAGCGCTCGCCTGCGGCGTTGATGGTTTCGCCCAGCGTGATCGCGCGACCGTCGCCCAGCTGCCCGGCCCAGTGGCCGAACTGGTGTCCGCCGTAATTCGCTGCATACGGCTGCATGCCCGGCAGCAGCGCGTTGCCGCCGAACACCTGCGCGAATTCCGGCGCGGCGATCTCCGCTTCTTCGATCCCCAGCGTCGCCGCCATTTCGCGCGAATACGCCACGACGCGTGGCGCAGCCACCGGCGTCGGCGTCACCGCCGACCACAGCGCGCCCTCGACCTGACGTACACCCGAATCGTGCGAGCGATCGCCTGGCAGTTCACGTACGAAACGGTTGTCGAAACGGAGCATGGATTTCATCGCCTGATCATCCACTATCCGCCTCCGGGTCGCTGCTGATCGCTGCGCTGGCGTCATGGTGGCTGGTCAAGCGACTCGCGGCAGGCGGAAGCTGCGATCATGGCGCATGAGCGAATTCACCGACCTGCCGTTGAATCCAGCACTGTTCCTCGGGCTCGACGCCCTGGGCCATGTGCAGATGACCCCGATCCAGGCGCAGAGCCTGCCGGCATTGCTCGACGGCCACGATCTGATCGGACAGGCGCCGACCGGCAGCGGCAAGACTGCGGCGTTCGGCCTGGGCCTGTTGCATCGGCTTGATCCGGCGCAGATCAAGTTGCAGGCACTGGTGCTGTGCCCGACCCGGGAACTCGCCGACCAGGTCAGCAAGCACATCCGCATGCTCGCAACCGGCATTGCCAACCTCAAGCTGCTGACGTTGACCGGCGGCATGCCGCTGGGCCCGCAGCTGGCGTCGCTCGCGCATGCACCGCACGTCGTCGTCGGTACCCCCGGCCGGGTACAGGAATTGCTGCGCAAGCAGGCGCTGGATTTGCGCGGTATCCGCACGCTGGTGCTCGACGAGGCCGATCGCATGCTCGACATGGGCTTCGAGGAGCAGATCCGGGAAATCATCGGCAAGACACCGAAAGACCGGCAGACGCTGCTGTTCTCGGCGACCTATCCCGATGCGATCCGCGCCATCGCACGCAACACGATGCGCGACCCGCTGGAAGTCACCGTCGCCGGCAAGGCGGACCAGGCCGTGATCGAGCAGCTGTTCTTCGAGGTCGAGCCGGCGCAGAAACCGGCGGCGCTGGCCGGCCTGCTGCTGGAGCACGATCCGGAATCGGCGGTGGTGTTCTGCAACACCCGCCGCGACGCTGACGAAGTGGCGTCCTCGCTGGCGCATCTGGGCTTCTCGGCGCTGGCGCTGCACGGCGACATGGAACAGCGCGACCGCGACGAGGTGCTGGTGCGCTTTGGCAATCGCAGCTGCAACGTGCTGGTCGCCAGCGACGTCGCCGCGCGTGGGCTCGATATCGACGATCTCGGCGCCGTGGTCAATTACGAACTGCCGACCGATCCGGACGTCTATGTGCACCGCATCGGCCGCACCGGGCGCGCCGGCCGCAGCGGTCTTGCCCTGAGCCTGTGCACGCCACGCGAGGTGCCGCGCGCGCTGGCGCTGGAGCCGCAACTCGGCGCGCCGATCCGCTGGCAACGTCCGACCCTCGCCGCGCTGCGTCCGCGTAGCGGGCCGCCGGCGACGATGGTGACCCTGCGCATCGACGCCGGCCGCAGCGACAAGCTGCGCCCCGGCGACATCGTCGGCGCGCTGACCGGCGATGCCGGCCTGCCCGGCGATGCCGTCGGCAAGATCGATGTGTTCGCGACACGGGCCTATGTCGCCATCCGGCGGGCGCAGGCTGACAAGGCACTGGCGCGGCTGCAGGCGGGCCGGATCAAGGGCCGCAATTTCCGGGTGCGGCTGATTTGATGGGTGTGATCTGATGGGCTTGATTTGATCGGCCTGATCTGAACCATGGCGGCCGTCCGGCCGGCGGTCCGGGGCCCGTTGCCCTAAACTTAGGCTTCATCCCCCTGAGAGACGTGCCCATGGCGAAGCCCAACTACTCGTTCGAAAAGCGCCAGCGCGAAATCGCCAAGAAGAAGAAGCAGGACGAAAAGCTGGCCAAGAAGCAATCGGCCAAGGATGCCGCCAATCCGCCGGACGCCCCGACCCATGACGGCAACATGCCCGCCAACGGCATGCCCCCCAGCGGCGAGTGAACGAAACACCAGCGCCGGCTGACGTTGCGGCGCAGATCTGGGTCGATGCCGACGCCTGTCCCGGCGTGATCAAGGAGATCCTGTTCCGCGCCGCCGAGCACGCGCCGGCGGCCTGATAGCGTTCTCCGCGCGCGCCCACCTATTTCGACCGCTGGCTCGCAGGGCGCATCTAAATCCGCCCCTCCACGCCCGGGCAGTAAACTGCTGCTGCCCGGTCATCGCACCAGCACCATCGAGGCCGCCATGAGCGCCGACGCCACTATTTCCACGATCAAGTTCACCGATCTCGGCCTGTCCGAGCCGCTGCTGCGCGCGCTGACCGACGTCGGTTATGAGTCGCCCTCACCGATCCAGGCCGCGACCATTCCGCCGCTGCTGCAGGGCCGCGACGTCCTCGGCCAGGCGCAGACCGGCACCGGCAAGACCGCCGCGTTCGCGCTGCCGATCCTCGCCCGGATCGACCCCAGGCAATTCAAGCCGCAGGCGCTGGTGCTGGCGCCGACGCGCGAACTGGCGATCCAGGTCGCCGAAGCGTTCCAGAAGTACGCCACCCATCTGCCCGGCTTCCACGTGCTGCCGATCTACGGCGGCCAGAGCTATTTCCCGCAACTGCAGGCGCTCAAGCGCGGCGTGCACGTCGTGGTCGGCACGCCGGGCCGCGTGATCGACCATCTCGACCGCGGCACGCTGGATCTGTCCGAGCTGCGCTGCCTGGTACTCGACGAGGCCGACGAGATGCTGCGCATGGGCTTCATCGACGACGTCGAGGCGGTGCTGAAGAAGACGCCGGCGACACGTCAGGTCGCGCTGTTCTCGGCAACGATGCCGTCGCAGATCAAGCGCATCGCCCAGACCTATCTGAAGGATCCGGTCGAAATCGCGATCAAGGCGACCGCCACGACCACGCCGAATATTCGCCAGCGTTACTGGATGGTCAGCGGCGTGAACAAGCTCGACGCATTGACCCGAATCCTCGAGGCCGAACCGTTCGAGGCGATGCTGGTGTTCGCGCGGACCAAGCTCGGCACCGAGGAACTGGCCGAGAAGCTCGCCGCGCGCGGCTTGTCGGTCGCCGCGATCAACGGCGACATCCAGCAGGCGCAGCGCGAACGCACTATCCAGAATCTCAAGGATGGGCGCATCGACATCCTGGTGGCGACCGACGTCGCCGCGCGCGGGCTGGACGTGGACCGCATCAGTCACGTGCTCAATTACGACATTCCCTACGACACCGAAAGCTACGTCCACCGCATCGGCCGCACCGGCCGCGCCGGGCGCAGCGGTGAGGCGATCCTGTTCGTCGCCCCGCGCGAGCGCAGCATGCTGGGCGCGATCGAACGCGCGACCCGGCAGAAGATCGAGCCGATGCAACTGCCCAGCGTCGATGCGGTCAACGAGCAGCGCGTGGCGAAGTTCCTCGGCAAGATCGGTGCGGCACTGGAAAGCAGCGACCTGTTGCTGTTCCGTGATCTGGTCGAACGCTACGAACGCGAGCACAACGTGCCGGCGGTGGAGATCGCCGCGGCGCTGGCCAGCCTGGTGCAAGGCAAGACGCCGCTGCTGTTGCAGCCGCCTGCAGTGCAGCCGCATGCGGTGAAACCACGTTTTGAGCGCAATGACGCGCCACGCGAACGTCGCGACCCGCGCGAACGCGCCGCGGGGCCACGCGCGCCGCGCGAGACGGGCAGTTTCGCTGATCGCACCGCGCCCAGGCATGCAGCGCGTCAGTTCACGCCACCGCAGCCGCACAACATCCCCGGGAACGCTGGCGAGGCGCTGTTCAACGACGATGCGCCGGCATCACGACCAAAGCGCGAAGCAGGCGGTTCACCGGAAGCCGGGATGGAAACCTTCCGGATCGAAGTCGGCCACGCCCACGGCGTGCAGCCCGGCAACATCGTCGGCGCGATCGCCAACGAGGCGGATCTTGAGAGCCGCTACATCGGCCGCATCGACATCCGCGACGACTACAGCCTCGTCGACCTGCCCACGGGCATGCCGCGCGAGTTGATGGAGCACCTGAAGAAGGTTCGCGTCGGCGGCCAGGCGCTGCGCATCCAGCGCGCAGGTCCCGGCGATACCGACGGCGGACCAGGGGGGCAGCGTCCGCACACTGCTGCGCGCGGACCGCGACCGCACGGTGGCAAGCCGCATGCCGCCGGACCAAGAAAGCCATTCAAGCCGCGCCCGCCGCGCTGATCGCTACAGGGTGAATCGACTCTCGAAGCGACGCTCGTCGCCGCTGACGGGATCGATGAAGGCCAGCGATTTCGCCAGCAGCTTCAGCGGCCGACTGTAATCTTCGACACGCGTCCGCAAGATTGGATAGACCGCATCGTTGCTGATCGGCGCGCCCAGCGCGGCCATGTGCACGCGCAGTTGGTGCTTCTTGCCAGTCACCGGTTGCAGGGCATAGCGCCATATGTCCTCGGTGACGGTGTCGCCGCTGCGCTCGATCACGTCGACATTGGTTTCGGCGTTCGGCGCGCCATCCGATTCGCGCATGCGAAAGAACGGATCACCGCGCACCAGGCGCGACTTGCGGACCAGAGGAAACACGATGCCCGGCAATGCCGGCGCCAGCGCCTCGTAGTTCTTGCGGATCGTGCGGTCGCGGAACAGCGCCTGGTATTGCGCACGCGTGCCCGCATTGGCCGAGAACAGCACCAGCCCGGCGGTGGCGCGATCGATGCGGTGCAGCGGCACCAGATCGAGATTGCCCAGACGCCGCATCAGTCGCGTCAGCAAGGTCTCGGCGACGAAACCGCCGGCTGGAGTCACCGGCAGGAAATGCGGTTTGTCGGCGACGACGAGGTGCGCGTCGGCATGCAGTACCACCTCATCGAACGGAATCCGCGGCTCGTCCACCACCTCGCGGTAGTAGTGGATTTCCGCGCCGACACGAAAGTTCGTCTCGGGCGTGATGACCCGCGCGCCTTCGCCCAGCACCCGGCCACGCGCCATCCGGTCGAGCCACTGCGCGCGATCGATCGCGGGGAACTGCGCGCACAACGCATCGAGCACCGTGCGCCACGGCCCGGGCGGCAGTTGCAGGCGACTGGCTCCGAGGCCATCGATCGCGGGCGGAAACTGGGTCATGCCGTCAGGGTAGCGTGCAATCCGGACGCGCCACGGCGCAGCGCCTACTGCACGCCTACAATTGCCGGCTGTCATCGCAAGGCATTCCCATGGCGCCCAAGGCCACCGTCGTCAAGGTCGAACTGCAGGTCAGCGACATGGACCGGCACTACTACGCGACCCATATGCTCACCCTGGCCCAGCATCCGTCGGAGACCGACGAGCGGCTGATGGTGCGGCTGCTCGCGTTCGCGCTGTTCGCCGACGAGCGGCTGGAGTTCGGTCGTGGCCTCAGCAGCGAGGATGAAGCGGACTTGTGGCGGCGCAACTACAGCGGCGACATAGAGCAATGGATCGACCTCGGCCAGCCCGATGAGTCGCGGATCAAGAAGGCTTGCGGGCGCGCGCAGCAGGTGGTGGTGGTGAACTACAGCGGCAACGGCGCCGCGATCTGGTGGAACAGGATCGCGCCATCGCTATCGCGGATCAAGAACCTGACCGTGATCGACATCCCCAGTGAAACCGTCGAATCATTGGCCACGCTGATCCAGCGCGGCATGCGCCTGAACTGCCTGATCCAGGACGGCGAACTGCAGTTGATGAGCGACACGATCAACGTCGCGCTGCACCCGACCATACGCATGGCCGCGGCCGACGCCTGAGCGCATGGCGGAGCCTGCCGTCATGCAACATGCAGACGTCCTGGTCGTCGGCGGTGGTGCCGCGGGGCTGATGTGCGCGCTCACCGCCGGGCAACGCGGCAAGCGTGTGCTGCTGGTCGAGCACGCCAACCGCGTCGGCAAGAAGATCCTGATGTCCGGTGGCGGGCGCTGCAATTTCACCAACACCGGCGCCACGCCGGAGAACTTTCTTTCGGCGAATCCGCACTACTGCAAATCCGCGCTAGCGCGCTACACGCCGTGGGCCTTCATCGCGATGGTCGAGCGCCACGACATCGCCTACCACGAGAAGGAACTGGGCCAGTTGTTCTGCGATGAATCGTCGAAGCAGATCGTGAAGATGCTGCTGGACGACTGCGCCGCTGCCGGCGTGCGTATCGAAACCAGCTGCAGTATCGAACGTGTGACTCATGGCGATGCCGGCTTTCATGCGCATACCAACCGAGGCGCATTCGGCGCTACGGCGATGGTCGTTGCCAGCGGCGGCCTGTCGATCCCGAGCATGGGCGCCAGCGACTTCGGCTATGAGCTTGCGCGCCAATTCGGCCACACCGTGCTGCCGACGCGCGCAGGACTGGTGCCGCTGACGTTGAGCGGCAAGCCCCAGGAACGGCTGCAGGACCTGAGCGGCGTCGCGTTGCCGGTCAAAGCAACCTGCAACGGACAGAGCTTTCGCAACTTCATGCTGATCACCCATCGCGGGATCAGCGGTCCGGCGATCCTGCAGATCTCCTCGTTCTGGCAACCCGGCGACGAGCTGCGCCTGGACTTGTTACCGGGCACCGATGCGCTGGCAACGTTGCAGCAATTCCAGCACGACCGCCCGGTCGCGGAGCTCAAGACCGTACTCGGCGAGTTGCTGCCGAAGCGTTTCGCGCAGCGCTTGTGCGAGGTTTGGCTGCCGAACAAGCCGATGAAACAGTTCAACGCGCCGGAACTGACGCAGATCGCCATGCAACTGCAAGCCTGGCCGCTGGTCGCCAGCGGCACCGAGGGTTATCGCACCGCGGAAGTCACGCTCGGTGGCGTCGATACCGATGAATTGTCATCGACGACGATGCAATCGCGGCGCGTGCCGGGTCTGTATTTCATCGGCGAGGTGGTCGATGTCACCGGCTGGCTTGGCGGT
>DASZZT010000076.1:0-17235 GCA_035543275.1 Luteimonas sp.
CGCGGATCGCAGCGAAGATGTCTGCCGCACCCTGTTCAACGAGGAACTCGGCGCCGTGGTGCAGGTCGCGGCCGAGGATCGCGCGGAGTTCGCCGACATGGTCGCGCGCCACGGCCTGATCGATTGTGCCCAGCGCATCGCACGGCCGACCACCGCGCCCGCCATCCGCGTGCTCGGCGGCGACCAGATTCTGGCCGAATGGCGTTGGGAGGAATTGTTCGACGCCTGGTGGTCGGTCACCCACGCGCTGCAGAGGCTGCGCGACAACCCCGAGTGCGCCGACGAGGAACGCGAGGCCACGCGCCGATTCGACGCGCCCGGATTGCGGCCGAAACTGACGTTCGATCCGTCCGAGGACATCGCCGCGCCGTACATGGATGTACAAGTGCCGCGTGCGCAGGACGCGCAGGAGCGGCCGCCGTTCATCAACACCGCATTCAACATCGGCGGCGCCCGACCGAAGGTGGCGATCCTGCGCGAGCAGGGCGTCAACAGCCAGATCGAAACCGCGGTCGCCTTCGACCGCGCTGGCTTCGACGCGTACGACGTGCACATGAGCGACCTGATCGCCGGGCGCGCGCGCCTGCAGGATTTCGCCGGCTTCGTCGCCTGCGGTGGCTTCAGCTACGGCGATGTGCTCGGCGCCGGCCGTGGTTGGGCGACCTCGATCCTGGAACGCAACGACCTGCGCGATGCCTTCGCGGCGTTCTTCGACCGCGACAACAGCTTCGCGCTCGGCATCTGCAACGGCTGCCAGATGCTGGCACAGCTCAAGCCGATCATCCCCGGCGCCGAGCACTGGCCGCGCTTCCTGCGCAATCGCAGCGAGCAGTACGAGGCGCGGCTGGGACTGGTCGAAGTCGTCGACTCGCCATCATTGTTCCTGCGCTGCATGGCCGGCTCGCGGATCCCGGTCGCGGTTGCGCACGGCGAAGGCCGCGCCAGCTTTGATGACACTGGCATCGCCAGCACGCTCGACCAGGCAGCGGCAAACGTCTCGCTGCGCTACATCGATGGCGACGGCCGCAGCGCATCCAGTTACCCGGCCAACCCGAACGGTTCGCCAGGCGCCATCGCCGGCCTGAGCAGCGATGACGGTCGCGTCACCATCCTGATGCCGCACCCCGAACGCACCCTGCGCGTGGCGAACTACAGCTGGGCGCCGCGCGACTGGGCCGGGGATTCGCCGTGGCTGCGGATGTTCAGGAATGCGCGGACGTGGCTGGGCTAGCGCATCACTGCAGGCGCATCGCCTGCCGCGCCCACCTGCTAAAGTCGACGCCCAACGCGGAGGTGGTGTGAACGCAGTCGTACAAGGCAACCCGGACATCGAAACCAGCGCAGATGACCGGATCGTCGATGCGCTGCTGGCGAAAGGGCGGCTGAAGGACGCCGACCTCGTGCGTGCGCGCCGCCTGCAGGAGGACGCTGGCGGCAGCCTGCTGACCCTGCTCGCGCGTCTGGGTCTGGTATCCGAGCGCGACCACGCAGAGACCGCGGCAGCAGTGCTCGACCTGCCGCTGGTCAGCGTCAAGGACGCACCGGAACTGCCGCCGGAAGGCGTGGCGCTGACGCCGAAGTTCATGAAGCAGTTCCACGTGGTGCCGGTCGCCGAATCGGCCACGCATGTCGACGTACTCGTCGCCGACCCGCAGGACATCTACGCGCTCGACGCGGTGCGGTTGGCGACTGGACGCGAGGTGAACCCGCGGATTGCGTTGCGCTCGGAGATCGACGACCTGATCGAGCGCTGGCATGGCCAGGGCCGCAGCGCGATGGGCGCGATCGTGGAGACCGCGGAAGGCGAGAGCGGCGACATCGACGATGTCGAGCACCTGCGCGACCTCGCATCCGAAGCACCGGTCATCCGCCTGGTCAACCTGATCATCCAGCGCGCGGTCGAGTTGCGCGCGTCCGACATTCATATCGAACCGTTCGAGAACCGGCTGAAGGTGCGCTACCGCATCGACGGCGTGCTCGAGGAGGGCGAGAGCCCGCCGCACAACCTGACCGCGGCGATCATCAGCCGCGTCAAGATCATGGCCAAGCTCAACATCGCCGAGCGCCGGCTGCCGCAGGACGGCCGCATCATGCTGCGCGTGCAGGGCAAGGAACTCGACCTGCGCGTGAGCAGCGTGCCGACCGCGCATGGCGAGTCGGTGGTGATGCGCCTGCTCGATCGCGAGACGGTGGTGTTCGACTTCGAGCGACTCGGCTTCACCGACCACTTCCTGCCGCAGTTCCAGAAAGTGCTTGAGCAGCCGCACGGCATCCTGCTGGTTACCGGTCCCACCGGTTCGGGCAAGACCACCACGCTGTACACCGCGCTGAGCAAGCTCAACACGCCCGACGTCAAGATCATCACGGTCGAGGATCCGGTCGAATACCAGATCGAGGGCATCAACCAGATCCAGGCCAAGCCGCAGATCGGTCTGGATTTTGCCAATGCATTGCGCAGCATCGTGCGCCAGGATCCCGACATCATCATGATCGGCGAGATGCGCGACCTCGAGACCGCGCGCATCGCGATCCAGTCCGCGCTCACCGGCCACTTGGTGCTGAGCACGCTGCACACCAACAACGCCGCCGGCGGCATCACCCGCATGCTCGACATGGGCGTCGAGGATTACCTGTTGACCTCGACCGTCAACGGCATCCTCGCACAGCGCCTGGTGCGACGGCTGGAGCCGACCCATGCCGAAAAATATCCGGCGTCGCCGGAAGAGATCGAGAAGTTCGCGCTGCGTCGTTACCAGCCCGAGGGCGACATTTACCTGTATCGCCCGCGCGGCTCGGCGCTGGCACCGACCGGCTACCAGGGCCGCACCACGATCATGGAATTCATGGTCATGAACGACGAGCTGCGGCGCGCGGTGATGCGCCACGCCGGCATGGGCGAACTCGAATCGCTCGCACGCCAGGCCGGCATGCGCACCATGTACGAGGACGGCATCATCAAGGCAATGATGGGCGTGACCACGATCGAGGAAGTGCTGCGCGTCACCGAGGACGCGTAACTCTCGGCCCGTCATTCCCGCGAAGGCGGGAATCCAGTGACTTGGCGTTTGGTGCCTGCTTATGGAAAAGCGACCAGCTACATACATTCTCGCCAGCGAGCGCATCGGTACCTTGTATCTCGGCGTTACCAGTGACCTGATCGGAAGAACGTGGCAACACCGTGAGCATGTCGTTGCTGGGTTTACCAAACGATATGGTGTGACCAAGCTGGTCTGGTATGAATTGCACGGTACGATGGAAACCGCCATTACCCGCGAAAAACAGGTCAAGAAATGGAATAGGGCTTGGAAGATTCGATTGATCGAGGAAACCAACCCGCATTGGAATGATTTGTGGCCGGCAATTATCGGCTAGCTCCAAAGTCACTGGATTCCCGCCTTCGCGGGAATGACGAGCAAGAGCAAGATCCGCGAGCCGACTGACGCATGCCCCTCTACCGCTACAAGGCCCTGAACACCCGTGGCGAAATGCTCGACGGCCAGATGGAGGCCGCGAACGACGCCGAGGTCGCGCTGCGCCTGCAGGAACAGGGGCATCTGCCGGTCGAGGCGAAGCTCGCAAGCGACTCCAGCGCGGAGTCGAGCTGGCGCACGCTGCTCACGCCCAAACCATTCGCGGGACAGCGGCTGGTGCAGTTCACGCAGCAGCTGGCGACGCTGCTCGGCGCCGGGCAACCGCTCGATCGCGCATTGACGATCCTGCTGGAATTGCCCGAGGACGAAGCCGCCAAGCGCACGATTACCGACGTGCGTGACGCGGTTCGCGGTGGCACTGCGTTGTCGTCGGCACTGGAGCGCCAGCACGGCACCTTCAGCAAGTTGTACATCAATATGGTGCGCGCCGGCGAAGCCGGTGGCAGCATGCACGAAACCCTGTCACGGCTGGTCGATTACCTCGAGCGTAGTCGCGCGATGAAGGGCCGGGTGGTCAACGCGATGATCTATCCGGCGATCCTGCTGGTGATGGTGTCGATGAGCCTGCTGTTCCTGCTCGGTTTCGTGGTGCCGCAATTCGCGGCGATGTACGACAGCCTCGACGCGCCGCTGCCGTGGTTCTCGAAGATCGTGCTGGGGATCGGCATGTTCGTGCGCGACTGGTGGATCGTGCTGCTGGTGATCCCGGCACTGGCGCTGTGGTGGCTGGACCGCAAGCGCCGCGATCCGGTCTTTCGCGCCCGTTTCGACGAATGGATCCTGCACCAGAAGTTCGCCGGGCCCTTGATCGCCAAGCTGGAGACCGCGCGGCTGGCGCGGACCCTGGGCACCTTGCTCAGGAACGGCGTGCCGCTATTGAACGCGCTTGGCATCAGCCGCAACGTGCTCGGGAACCGCGCGCTCGCCGATGATGTCGAAAACGCTGCCGACGACGTCAAGAACGGTGTCGGCCTGTCGGCGGCGCTGGCAAAAGGGAAGCGTTTCCCGCGGCTGGCGCTGCAGATGATCCAGGTCGGCGAGGAATCCGGCGCGCTCGACTCGATGTTGCTCAAGACCGCCGATACCTTCGAACAGGAGACCGCGCTGGCGCTGGACCGCATGCTGGCAGCGCTGGTGCCGGTGGTGACGCTGCTGATGGCAAGCATCGTCGGCGTCGTGATCCTCGCCGTGCTGACCCCGATCTACGACCTCACCAACGTAATAGGCTGACGATGAAATTTCCCCGCTCAATCAAACGTTCACCCACACGTTCGCCCAAGCCGGCACAGTCCGGCTTCAGCCTGATCGAGATCATCCTGGTGGTGGTGCTGATCGGCGGCATCGTCGCCTTCGCCGCGACCCGCATCCTCGGCGGCGGCGATCGCGCCAAGGCCAACCTGACCAAGGCGCAGGTGCAGACGCTGGCCGAGAAGGTGCAGCAGTACGAGATGGACACCGGCAGCCTGCCCAATTCGCTCGATGAGCTGGTCACCCAGTCCGGCAGCGCCACCGGCTGGCTCGGTCCGTACGCGAAAGCGGCCGAGTTGAAGGATCCCTGGAACCATCCCTACGACTACCACGTGCCCGGTGAGGGCCAGGCGTTCGACCTGCTCAGCTTCGGCAAGGACGGCAAGCTCGGCGGCGACAGTGTCGACGGCGACGTGAAGTACCAGCAGTAAGGCGCACCTGCGCCGGGACGGATCGCATGCTGCGGAGTGGCGGATGAAGCGGCAAGCGCGAGGGTTCTCGCTGCTGGAGATGATGCTGGTGATCGGCATCATTGCCCTCGCCAGCCTGCTGGCGGCCTCGGCGCTGAGCGGCGGCATCGACGGCCTGCGCCTGCGTTCGAGCAGCAAGCAGATCGCCGCGCAGCTGCGTTACACCCGCGCGCAAGCGATCGCGACCGGCCAGCCGCAACGTTTCATCATCGATCCGCGCGCACACACCTGGCAGGCGCCGAAGCAGCGCCATGGCGAGATCCCGAAGCAGCTGGGCATCGTCTTCATCGGTGCCCGCGAAGTGCAGCCGACGCGCGGCGTG
Organism: Luteimonas sp.; assembly: GCA_035543275.1. Taxonomy (GTDB): domain Bacteria; phylum Pseudomonadota; class Gammaproteobacteria; order Xanthomonadales; family Xanthomonadaceae; genus Cognatiluteimonas. The sequence goes on from DASZZT010000076.1 coordinate 5,472, forward strand.
GGCGCGGTGATGTTCTTCCCGGACGGCGCCTCCACCGGCGGCCGCGTGCAATTGCAGGCCAGGCGCGCGGCCTGGAACATCGACGTCGCATGGCTGACCGGGCAGGTGAAGCTGACTCGCGCCGAGGCCGACCAGTGAACGCCGCTGGCCAGCGCGGTTACACCCTGCTCGAGGTGATCGTCGCCTTCGCGATCCTCGCGCTGGGGCTGACGCTGCTGCTGGGCACGCTGTCGGGTGCGGCGCAGCAGGTGCGCTGGGCTGAGGAAAACGGGCGCGCCGCGCTGCATGCGCAATCGCTGCTCGATACGATCGGCGTCGGCGAGGCCTTGCAGCCCGGGCATCGCGACGGCGAGTTCGAGGACGGCCGCTATCGCTGGTCGCTGGAGATCGTGCCGTATCGCGATCCGTTGCTGCCGCCGGTGGTTGCGACGGATGTCGGCGCACCGCGCCTGCTGCAGTTGTCGCTGCAGGTGCAATGGGGCAAGGAAGATGACTCGCGCCGACGCCTGCAGCTGGAATCGTTGCGACTGGTCGCGCCGAATCCGGTCGAGGGGACGGCGCTGCCATGAACCGCGTCATGCCATCGTGCTCTGGCGGTAGTGCCGCCAAAGCGACCGGCTTCACGCTGATCGAAGTCCTGCTGGCGACGACGCTGCTCGCCGCCGGCCTGGCGCTGGCGTTCGCGACCTTGCGTGCGGCCACCGTGACCGTCAACCGCGGCGAGCTGATCGCGCAGCGCAGCGAACGCATCCGTGCGGTGGAAGGATTCCTGCGCACGCGGATTACCTCGGCACGCGCGATTGCCTTTGCGCTTGACCAGGACAGCGGGCTGGCGGTGCGCTTCATCGGAGAGTCGGCGCGGATGCGCTTTGTCGCTGACCTGCCTGACTATCTGGGCTGGGGCGGGCCCTACCTGCATGATATTTCCGTGGCAGACAGTGGCAACGGACAGCGTCTGCTGGTGTCATTCAGCATGGTCCAGAACGGCGTCGAACTGGTCGAGCCATCGCCACGCAAGCCCGAACCGCTGGTCGAAGACCTGTCTGCAGTCCGGTTCCGTTACCGTGGCCTGGACGCCGACGGCGGTCTGGGTGGGTGGCAGGAGCGCTGGACGGCCCCGGACCGGTTGCCGTTGCAGGTCTCGGTGCAGATCAGCGCCCGCGATGGCGGCGCCTGGCCGGAATTGGTCATCACCCTGCCAGCAGCAGGCAGCAATGGCCAGATGGCACCACAACCAGGGCAGTTGCTGAGATGAGCGGATCGATGCGCGCCCGCGGTGCGGCATTGTTGCTGGTGATATGGCTGATCGCGCTGTTGACGGCCCTGGTCGGCGGTTTCGCGCTGGCGGCACGGATCGAACACATGCAGGGTCTCGTGCTCTCCCGCGGCGTCGTCGCCGGACAGGCAGCGCGCGCCGGGGTCGAATACGGGCTCTCTCGCGTCAGTGCGCGTGAATCAACGCTACGGTGGCTGGCGGACGGACGCCGCTATCGCTGGCGATTTGCCGATGTCGACGTCGAGGTGAGGATCACCGACGAGGTCGGCAAGGTCGACCTCAATGCCGCTGGCGCGACCCTGCTGGCCGGGCTGTTTCGTGCCGTCGGCAGCGAGCCGGACGCTGCAACGCGGATCGCATCGGCGATCGTCGACTGGCGCGATCAGGATTTGCTCACGCAACCGCAAGGCGGTGCCGAGGATCCGGAATATGCCGCGGCCGGCAGGCATTACGGCGCCAAGGATGCGCCGTTCGAGACCGTTGCCGAACTCGAGCAGGTGCTCGGCATGACGCCGCAACTGTTTGCGAAAGTCGTGCAATACCTCACCGTCTATACCGGCCGCGGCGAACCGGATACCACCGTTGCGCCGGCGCCGGTGCTGACGGCCATGGGCCTGGACGGACCGGCGCTGGTGGCGGCACGCCAGCGGCCCATGGATGGCGCGGCCGGGATCGGCGGGCTCGTTGGCGGCGACGGTGGCACGTATAGTGTTGAAAGCCGAGCACATCTGCGGGAGGGGCGCGAAGTGATTGTCCGTAGCGTGGTCCGCCAGGGAGGCAATGGTCTCCCCGGCTCGGCATACACGACGCTGGATTGGCAGGAAGGGGCGGCGACACGATGATCCTGCGCGACAGCCTCGGACTTTACGGGGCCAAACTGGGTGTGGGCGCGGGTGGATTTTTTGCGTGGTGGCGGTCGGCGCTGGCAAGCTGGCTGCCGGCGCGCTGGCGTGCGCTGTTCGGCATGTCCAGCGACCGGCTGCTGCTGACGCCGGTTGCGGGCGAGCTGCGGCTGCGACTTGCCCGCGGCACCGAGATTCGCGATCTGGCACAGGTGCCGACTTCGGACCTCGCCAGCAGCGGCGACCCGCTGGCGTCCCTGTTCGGCCCCAGCCTGGTCGATCTGCCGCGATGGCTGGTGCTGCCGGCATCCAGCAGCCTGCGCCGCCGGTTGTTGTTGCCGGCGGCTGCGGCCGATCGCCTGCGCGACGTTCTGGGGTTCGAAATCGAACGGCAGACGCCGTTTGCGGCGGCCGATGTGGTGTTCGACGCCACCGTTGGCCGGCGCCGCCCGGACGGGCAGCTGGAAGTTGAATTGCTGACGGTGCCCAAGACCGGATTCGAAGCGGCGATCGCTGAACTGGGCGGACTCGCCGATAGCCTGGCGGGCGTGGATGTGGCAGATGCCGCAGGCGTTCCGCTCGGGGTCAACCTGCTGCTGCCGTCGCGCCGATATCGTGCCGTCGACCCTTGGCGGACCTGGAACTGGGCCTTGGCTGCAGTCGCCGTACTGGCCCTGGCGATCGGCCTGTGGCAGATGCTCGAGAATCGCCGCATGGCGGCGGACCAGCTGCAGCAGGAAGTGGCCAGCCGCAGCGCCGCGGCGCGACGCGTGGCGATCCAGCGACAACAACTGAATGACGTCGTGCAGGGCGCTGCGTTTCTTGATCGCACCCGCCACGGTCGCCCGACCATGGTCGAAATCCTGGACGAGCTGAGTCGGCGCCTGCCGGACAACACCTACCTGGAGAAGCTCGCGGTCGAAGACAACCGCCTGCTGCTGATCGGATTGAGCACCGAGGCTTCCGCGCTGGTGGCGCGGCTCGAGGGCTCGCCGCTGTGGCGCTCCCCGGCACTGACCGGCGCGCTGCAGCCCGACCCGCGGACCCATCGTGACCGTTTCACGTTGACCGCGGAACTTGCGATCAGCGGCGCTGCCACCAAGGAGGCCGCGCGTGGCGACCGTCCGAACTGACCGCGAGCGCTGGATCGCCCTGGGTCTGCTGGTGCTGGCTGTGGCATTGGCCTACGTGGTCCTGCTCCATTCCTGGTGGACCTTGCCGATGCTTGAAACCCAACACCGGATCGATGACTTGCAGCAGCGGGAATTGCGTCAGCGGATGCAATTGCGCCAGGCCCCGCAGATCGCGGTCGCGCTGCGCAACGTCACTGCTGCACAGGCGCGGCGTCCCGGATTCCTCACCGAAGCCACCACTGAACTTGCCACCGCAAGCCTCGTGCAGCGGCTGGAGACGGTGGTTGCCGAAGCCAGTCCCGGCAATCGCAGTTGCGCCATCACCAACCGGTCGCCGCTGGAAGACGTCAACGCCGCCAACGACCGCTTCCGCAAGGTTGCCGTGCAAGTCCGGTTGCGCTGCGGCACCCCCGAGTTGGCAGCCGCGCTGCACGCGCTGGAGAGCGGCACCCCGAGGTTGTTCGTCGACAACCTCAACGTGCTGGCGCAGCGCTACTTTTTTGCTCCAGGCCAAGGCACCCAGGCTGGCGGACTGGATGTCAGCTTTGATCTCTACGGCTATCTGCGCCCGCTACCGGCGGTGCCCGATGCGCGTTGATGGCATGGCTCCGCGCACCTGGTTGCTCGCCACGATCGCAGGCTGGGCCTTGCTGCTCTGGCTGCTGGCCCTGGTCGGCATGGGCGCCGCAATCGGACGGCTGCCGGACGACCCGACGCTGACCGCGCGTCTGCCTGTGCTTGCCCCGCCGTCGCCGGAACGCCTCGGCACCATGGCCCAGTACGCCGAGATCAGTGCGCGCCCACTGTGGTCCGAGGACCGGCGTCCACAGCCATTCTCGCTGCAGCCCGAGGGCGACGGCGAAGGCACCTCGAACGCGTTCGACTACATGCTGACCAGCGTATTGCTGACGCCGGGATTGCGCATGGCGATCATCCAGCCCAGTGCCGGTGGAGAGTCGATACGGATCAAGCTCGGTACCAGCGCCGACGAGGTGCCGGCGTGGCGACTGGTGGCGCTCAATCCGCGCAGTGCGATTTTCGAAGGGCCGGGCGGTGAGCGCACGCTCGACCTGCGCGTCTACGATGGCACCGGCGGCGAAGCGCCAACGCAATCGCGCATGCCGATACCGGCGCCCCCCGGTAGTGTCGTCGACGCCGCCTCGGCTCCGCAGGTTGCCGCGCCGGCCGCCGGCAAGCCGGCAGCGATCATCCAGAACAAACCCCAGCCAGCCATGACGAAGCCCGCCGAGACGCCCGCCGACGCGTCGGCATTGCAGGAACAGCAACTGAACGCGATACGCAAGCGGATCGAAGCGCGTCGCGCGCAATTGCGGCAGGAAGCCGAGCAACCGGCGCCGCCGGCCAAGACCCCATAGAATGCCCCGAATGAACCTTCACCAGGATTCGTCCTCGTTGAACGCCCGCCCTTTTTTTGCCACTGTCTTCCTCGCGGCCGTTCTTGCGGCCGTGTTGGCCGCATGCGCGAGCATGCCGCCGCCCAACATCAGGCGCGAAGGCGCGGTGGCGCGCGCGCCCCAGGCTGGCACTGCGGCCCGGCCCGCAAGCGGCGATGCAGTGCAGACGCAGGCCCTTGAAGCGGAGGACACCCGCGCCCGCCCGATCATCCGTCGCGGCACCGGCCAGGTGATCAACCGCGGCGCCGCCAGCGCGCCGCCGCCGAACCTCGGCGGCAGCAGCGGCGCGGCGACCTTCAATTTCGAGGGCGAGTCGCTGCAGGCGGTGGTCAAGGCGATCCTCGGCGACATGCTCGGCCAGAATTACGTGATCGCCCCTGGCGTGCAGGGCGTCGTGACCCTGGCCACACCCAAGCCGGTGAGTCCGGCGCAGGCGTTGAGCCTGCTGGAAATGGTGCTGGGCTGGAACAACGCGCGCATGATCTACAGCGACGGCCGCTACAGCATCGTCCCGGCCGACCAGGCGTTGGCCGGCACCGTCGCGCCGCGCACCGGTTCGGCCGGGAGCGCCCGCGGCTTCGAGTCGCGGGTGGTGCCACTGCGCTACATCTCGGCGACCGAGATGGAAAAGATACTCAAGCCATACGCGCGTCCGAACGCGATCGTCAACGTCGATGCCGGGCGCAACCTCATCACCATCGCCGGCAGCCGCGCCGAGCTCGAGAACTACCTGCGCACGATCGAGATCTTCGACGTCGACTGGATGTCGAGCATGTCGGTCGGGGTATTCCCGCTGCAATCGGGCAAGGCCAGTCAGGTAGTCGCCGACCTGGAGAAGGTGTTCGGCGAGCAGAGCAAGTCGCCGGTCGCGGGCATGTTCCGCTTCATGCCGCTGGAAGGCGCCAACGCGGTCATGGTGATCACTTCCCAGGCCGATTACCTTGACGACATCCAGCAGTGGTTGGAGCGCATTGATGGCGCCGGCGCAGGCGTGCAGCTGTTCTCCTACGAGCTCAAGTACGTCAAGGCCAAGGATCTGGCCGACCGCCTCGCCGAGGTCTTCGGCGGCCGCGGCGGTTCCTCCGAAGGCGCCGGTGCGCCGTCGCTGATGCCCGGGTTGAATTCGACCGAGATCAAGGACGGCGGTGTCGACAATGCCGGCGGTGTCAGTTCCGCTGGCATCGGCGGCGACAGCGGTGGCGGCCTCGGCAGTGGCCAGCTGTCGCTGAACCAGGCCGGCAACGGCAACGGCAGCGTCAGCCTGGAGGTCGACGGCGACAAGGTCGGTGTATCCGCGGTCGACGAGACCAACACGCTGCTGGTGCGCACCACTGGTGCAGCTTGGCGATCGATCAAGGACGTCATCGAACGCCTCGACGTGATGCCGCTGCAGGTGCATATCGAGGCACAAGTTGCCGAGGTCAACCTGACCGGCGACCTGAAATACGGCGTCAACTGGTATTTCGAGAACGCCGTCAACGATCCGGTGGCCGCTGGTGGCGCCGGCCTGCCGAACGCAGCGGGACGCAGCATCTGGGGCGACATCCGGGGCAGCATCCGGCCGGCCGACGTCGTCAATCCCGGCCTCGCCTGGACCTTCCTGGGCCGCAACGCAGCAGCTGTGATCACAGCGCTCGACCAGGTCACCGACGTGCAATTGCTGCAGACGCCGTCCGTGGTGGTGCGCAACAACGCCGAAGCGACCTTCAACGTCGGCAGCCGGATTCCGATTTCCTCAGTCAGCTTCATTCCGGGCACCGGCAGCGATACCGGCAGCCGCTTCAGCCAGGTGCAGTACCTGGATACCGGCACCATCCTCAAGGTGCGCCCGCGCGTGACCAAGGACGGCATGGTGTTCCTGGACATCGTGCAGGAAGTCAGTACGCCCGGTAGCGTCGCTGACCGCAACGGCAACGTGCGCATCAACACCCGCCGCCTCAAGACCGAAGCCGCGATCCAGAGCGGCGAAACCGTGATGCTCGCCGGCCTGATCCAGGACGGCGTCAGCCGCGGCGCATCGGGTGTTCCCGGCTTGAGCCGCATTCCCGTTCTCGGCGCGCTGTTCGGCACCCAAGGCTCGCGCACCGAGCGCAGCGAAGTGATCGTGCTGCTGACCGCGACCATCATCCGCAACCCGCAGGAAGCACGCGATCTCACCGACGAATACGGCCGCCGCTTCCGCGCGATGGAGCCGCTCAACAGGACGCCGAAGCAGCGGTGACTGCGGCGCGGCGCGCAGCGGAGGCCTTGCCGATCGTGCTGTTGCCGGTTGGCACCGACGACGACGCACTCGATGCCTGCCTTGCCGCGCTCGACGCCGGCACCCCGGCCGGTACCCGTCTTTGGCTGGCCGATGATGCCCAGGCCGGCCCGCGCGGGCTGGCGATCATCGAGCGCTGGCTGCAGCGCACGCCACTGGCCGCCGACTACAGCCGACGCCAGCGCCGCCTCGGCGAGGTTGCGCATCTGGACCAGGCGCTGCGCGCCTGCGGCGAGGCCGACGTGGTGGTGCTGGCGGCAGATGCACTGCCATGTCCGGGCTGGCTGTCGCAACTGACCGCATGCTTCGCCCGCGATCCGGCGATCGCCACCGCCACGCCGTGGTGCAACGCCGGTGAGGCGGCATCGTGGCCACGCTGCGGCGAGATCGCGCCGCTGCCCGAGGACCCCGCACGACTTGCGCAGGCTTGCGCGGCAATGCCGCCGCAGCATCCGGAACTGCCGGCTGCGGTCGCGCACGCAGTCGCGTTGCGCGGCAGCGCGCGCAAGCGGGCCGGCGGGCTCGATGCCGCCAGTTACGGTTCCTGGTACGCCGCATTGATTGATTTGTCGCTGCGCCTGAGCGGGCTGGGCTGGCGCAACGCGCTGTGCGAAACCGCTTTCGTCGCGCGTGGCGGCGAAGGGCTGCCGGCCGATGGCGACCTCGACGCGCTCGCCGCGCGCTGGCCCGGCTGGCACGCGCGGCTGGCGAATTTCCTGATGGACGACCCGCTGCAAAAAACCCGCTCGCGCCTGGCGCAATCGTACGCGGGCATCGAGACGGCATCGCCGCAGCGCCAGCTGTTCGAAAGCGAGCCGTTCGCATGACCGTCGGTGCCGACATCGCCGCAATCGTGGTCACCCATCGCAGCGCGGCGACCATTGACGATTGCCTGTCGCGGCTGCGCGCCGCCGCTGGCGTGGCGCAGATCCGGGTGATCGACAACGGCTCCGACGACGGCACCCTGCCGATCGTGCAGCGCCACGCCGCGGCCGACGCGCGCGTGCGCTTCATCGCCAATCCCGACAACCCCGGCTTCGCCGTCGCCTGCAACCAGGGCGCGCGCGGCAGCGACGCGCCGTGGCTGGCGTTCGTCAATCCCGATTGCCTGGTCGAACCCGACTCGCTGTCGCAGCTGCGCGCGCACGCGCGGCAGCTGGACGGCAACGCGCTGCTCGGCGCCGACCTGGTCGATGAGGACGGCGTGCGCGATCCTGCCGCGCGCCGGCGCGATCCTGTGTTCACGGCGATGCTGCGTTCACCGGCCGCCGCACGGCTCGGCGTCGCCATCAACGATGCGCAATCGCTGCAGCAGGTTGACGCCGTTTCCGGTGCGCTGATGCTGCTGCCACGGATCCTGTTCGATCGCGTGGGCTGCTTCGACGCCGGCTATCGCCTGCACGCCGAGGATCTCGACCTGTGCCGCCGCGTTCGCGCGGCACGCGCCGTGGTGATGGTCGCCAACGACGTGCGCGTGGTGCACGTGCGCGGCGTCTCCTCGCGCTCGCGCCCACTGTTCGTGGAATGGCACAAGCATCGCGGGTTGTGGCGCTACTTCCTGAAATTTGAAGCGCCCCGGCGCGGCGTGTTCACGCGATGGGCCGTGTTTGCCGCGATCTGGTTGCGTTTCCCGCTTGCCCTGGTGCGCGCGATAAAGCGTTCACCATAGCCTGGGTGGAGCGAAGCGATACCCGGGGTTTTCGCAACATGTAGAGGAAGCCCCGGGTATCGGCCTGCGGCCTCCACCCAGGCTACGTTTTACGTGGCATTGCCCAACGGTAGCCCGTAGCGTGCGCTGTGCGCACGAACACGGTCGCACCGAAGAAAAGTATCGTGCGCACAGCGCACGCTACGTAGCGCTACTGGTATCAGCGGTAGCGGTTGATCTCGTCGCTCAGCGCCTTCGCGGCATCGCGCGCGGCGTCGGCGAAATCGTCACCGTTCGATGCATGCAGGATCGCGCGCGACGAGCTGACGATCAGGCCAGTGCCGTCGGCGGTCTTCGCATTCGTCACCACCGCCTCGACATCGCCGCCCTGCGCACCGATACCCGGCACCAGTAACGGCATGTCGCCGACGATCGCGCGTACTTCGCGCAGCTGTTGCGGCCAGGTCGCGCCGACCACCAGCGCGCAGTTGCCGTGGTCGTTCCATTCGCGCGCGACTTTTTCGGCGACGTGCTGGTACAGCGGCCGACCCACGTCGTCATCAGCACGGACGATGAGGTCCTGCAGGTCGCCGGCGCCCGGGTTCGAGGTGCGGCACAGGATCACCACGCCGCGATCGACGCGGTCGAGGAACGGCTGCAGCGAATCGCGGCCGAGGTAGGGGTTCGCGGTCACCGCATCTGCTGCGTAGCGGTCGAACACTTCCGCCGCGTAATGCTGCGCGGTACTGCCGATGTCGCCGCGCTTGGCGTCGAGGATCACCGGGATGCCGGGATGTTGCGCGTGGATGTGCGCGATCAATCGCTGCAATGCGTCTTCTGCGCCGAGCGCGGCGAAGTGCGCGATTTGCGGCTTGAAGCAACAGACGTATTGCGCGGTGGCATCGATGATGGCGCGGCAGAAGTCGAACACCGCGTCCGGGTCGTTGGCGAAATTCGCAGGGAACTTCGACGGCTCGGGGTCGAGGCCGACGCAGACCAATGAATTAGCGTCGCGCCAACGGTTTTTCAGAGCCGTTACGAAGTTCATTTCAGAGGCCTCGCTGTTTTATGCGTCGTTGCTCTTGCTCGTCATTCCCGCGCAGGCGGGAATCCAGTGACTTTCGCTTTTGTTTTCGAAGAACCAGGGCAAACGCCACAGCAAAGTCGCTGTCACTTCAACGCCTTGAACCGCAACCGATGCGGCTGCGCGCCTTCCTCGCCCAAACGCCGCTTCTTGTCTTCCTCATACTCGCGGTAGTTGCCCTGGAACAACTCCACGTGCGAGTCGCCCTCGAACGAGAGGATGTGGGTGGCGATGCGGTCGAGGAACCAGCGATCGTGCGAGATCACGAACACGTTGCCGGGGAATTCCAGGATCGCGTCTTCCAGCGCGCGCAAGGTCTCGATGTCCAGGTCGTTGGACGGTTCGTCGAGCAGCAGCACGTTGCCGCCCTGCAGCAGGGTCTTGGCCAGGTGCAAACGGCCGCGCTCACCACCGGACAGCGTGCCGACCAGCTTCTGCTGGTCCTGGCCCTTGAAGTTGAAGCGGCCGATGTAGGCGCGCGACTGGATCTCCACGCCGTTGATGTTGAGGATGTCGGCGCCGCCGGAGATTTCCTGGAACACGTTGTGGTTGCCTGCAAGCGCATCGCGGCTCTGGTCGACATAGGCCAGCTTCACCGTCGGCCCCATGACGATCTCGCCCTTGTCGGGCTTCTCCTGCCCGGTGATCATCTTGAACAGGGTCGACTTGCCGGCACCGTTCGGGCCGATGATGCCGACGATCGCGCCCGCCGGCATGATGAAACTGAGGTCGTCGATCAGCAGGCGGTCGCCGAATGACTTCGACACGTGCTTGAACTCCACCACCGAGTTGCCGAGCCGTTCGCCCGGCGGGATGAAGATTTCGTTGGTCTCGTTGCGCTTCTGGTAGTCGACTGCCTGCAGTTCCTCGATCCGCGCCAGACGCGCCTTGCCCTTGCTGCGACCGCCCCTGGCGTTGCTGCGCGCCCATTCGAGTTCGCGCTGGATCGCCTTCTGCCGCGCCTTCTCCGATGAGTCTTCCTGTTTCAGCCGCGCATCCTTCTGCGTCAGCCAGTCGGTGTAGTTGCCCTTCCACGGAATGCCCTTGCCGCGATCGAGCTCCAGGATCCACTCGGCGGCGTTGTCGAGGAAGTAGCGATCGTGGGTGATGCCGACCACGGTGCCCGGGAAGCGCAGCAGGAATTGCTCGAGCCACTCGACCGATTCGGCGTCGAGGTGGTTGGTCGGCTCGTCGAGCAGCAGCATGTCGGGCTTCGACAGCAGCAGGCGGCACAGGGCGACGCGGCGCTTCTCCCCGCCGGACAGGATGCCGATCTTGGCGTCCCACGGCGGCAGGCGCAGCGCGTCGGCGGCCATTTCCAACTGCAGGTTCAGGTTGCCGCCGTCGGAGGTCGAGATGATCGCCTCGAGGCGCGCCTGCTCGGTGGCGAGCGCGTCGAAGTCGGCGTCCTCGTCGGCGTAGGCGGCGTAGACCGCCTCCAGCTTCGCTTGCGCCTCGAACACTTCGCCGAGGCCCGATTCGACCACCTGGCGCACGGTCTGCTCCGGGTCGAGCTGCGGTTCCTGGGGCAGGTAGCCGATGTTCAGGCCCGGCATCGGCACGGCTTCGCCCTGGATGTCGGTATCGATGCCTGCCATAATTTTCAGCAAGGTCGACTTGCCGGAGCCGTTCAGGCCCAGCACGCCGATTTTGGCGCCTGGGAAGAACGACAGCGAAATGTCTTTCAGAATCTGGCGTTTGGGCGGGACGATTTTGCCCACGCGGTTCATGGTATAGACGTAATTTGCCATTGGGGGTGTTCTCAGGGTGTGACGGAAGGTGCACAGCATACGACAAAAGCGCGCCGAACAGAACAAGTGGCGCATAAAACCGGGGTCAGACCCAGGGTCAGACCCAGGGACAGACCCAGGGACAGACCCAGGGACAGACCCAGGGTCTGACCCCGGTTTGGTTCCGCGCTTTCGATTTTTATTTTCGGTTGCGCCACAGGCCTTCGGCGGCATACAGCGCGAGCGCGCTCCAGATCAGCAGGAAGCCGACCAGCCGGTCGGCCGTGAACGCTTCATGGAACAGCCACACTCCCAGCAGGAACTGGATCGTCGGGGAGATGTATTGCAGTAATCCCAGCACCGACAGGGGGATCTT
>DASZZT010000077.1:0-1753 GCA_035543275.1 Luteimonas sp.
GCCGGCATGTTGTTGCTGCCTGCGCTGGTCGACAGCGCGATCGGCAGCATCGCCAGGATCGCCGTGCCCATCGTCATCAGGATCGGGCGTAATCGCTCGCGGCTGCCCTCGACCAGCGCATCGGTGCGGGTCATGCCGCGCCGGCGCAGGTTGTTGATGTGCTCGATCATCACGATGCCGTTGTTCACCACCACGCCCATCAGCACCAGGATGCCGATGAAAGCCATGATGTTGAACTCGGTGCCGGTCAGCCAGAACAGCCAGAACACACCGAAGATCGAGAACAGCACGCCGCTCATGATCGCGGCGGGGAACAGCAGCGACTCGAACACCGCGGCCATCACGATGTAGATCAGGACCAGCGCGATCAGCAGGTTGAACATCATCTGCTGGCTGGCTTCGGCCTCGTCGCCGAACGCGCTGCCCTCGAAGGTGAAGCTGTAGCTGGCCGGGAACGCGATGGCCTTGAGCGTTTCCTCCATCGCCTTGCGCGCCTCGGGCATCGTGACCTTGTCGGGCAGCTTGGCTTCGATGGTCAGCGCGGTCTGGCGATTGACCCGCTTGATCGCGCTCGCCGCCGGCACGATATTGACGTCGACCATGCTCAGCAGCGGTACGGTGCGACCATCCGGCGCGCGGACGGTGAAGGCCGCGATATCCTCGACGCCGAAGCTCTCCGCACCGGCAAACCGCACCCATACCGGCACCTCGGTCTCGCCGCGGCGGAAATCGCGCAGCGGTGCGCCACGCAAGGCCAGTCCGACGAAGCGCGAGACATCCTCGGCACTGAAACCGAATGCCGCCGCGCGCTCGCGATCGACGCGCACCGTCAACTCGCTGTTCTGGTCGCCGGCATCGATGCGGACATCGCGCAGCTCCTTGTGGCGAGCCAGGATGGGGACGATGTCCTTGGCCAGGTCGCTCAGCGTCTGGCTGGAATCACCCACCAGTTGCACCTGCACGTTCTTCCCTGGCCCGCCGCCGCTGTCGTCTTGGTTGCCGATCGACATGGTGGCGCGCGCCGACTTCGGCAGCGCCTTGCTAATCTCGTCGCTCAGCGGCTTGGTGACCGTTGCGTCCTTGTTGTCGAAGGTGACGACCGTGGACGCGTCGCCTTGTTCGCTGTAATACGAATACAGCTGCATGATGTGGAAGCGCTTTCGGTTGGCGTCGAGGAAATTCTCGATCTTCAACACCTCGTCCGACATCTGCTCCTTGGTGTAGCTGCCCTTCCACTGGTAATCGATGCCGACCTGATCGCCGCCGTCGCCGCCGAACATGTTCTTCTTGGTCAGCATCACCGGCGCGATGCTGACGGCGATGATCAGCACGATGCCGAGCACGGACCGGCCGCGGTGTTCCAGCGTCCAGCGCAACAGCTGCGCGTAGCGGCGTTGCATGCGCTGGATCACGCCGTTCGAAGTGTTTTCGCTGGATACGGTCGGCGGTGTCTTCAGGCGGGCCGAGATCATCGGGATCAGGCTGACCGCGACCAGCCATGACGCCAGCAACGACACCGAGATCGTGATCGCGATCTGCGACAGGTAGATCGCCAGGAAATTGCGTTCGCCGAACAGGTTGGGCACGAACACGATGCAATGGCACAGCGTGCCGGCCGACAAGGCGATGGCGACGTGGCGGGTGCCGATGATCGACGCCAGCCGTGGATTGCCGGGATTCCTCTCGCGTTCCTGGTAGATGCTCTCGACCACCACCACCGCGTTGTCGACCAGCATGCCGACCGCGAGCAGCA
>DASZZT010000078.1:0-2611 GCA_035543275.1 Luteimonas sp.
CGTTCGGCCAGTCGCGCCTTGCCGTCGAGGGTGCCGAGGTTCACGTCCTTGGCCATTTCGGCAAAGAAGAATTCCGACAACGGCGTCGCCTCGCGCAGCCGCGCGTCGAAACCGTCGGCGCCGTCCTTGCGCACGATGGTGTCCGGATCCTCGCCCTCGGGCAGGAACAGGAACAACGCCTGGCGCCCGTCCTTCATCCTCGGCAGCACCGATTCCACTGCTTTCCATGCGGCGCCGCGACCAGCGCGGTCACCGTCGAAGCAGAAATAGACGTCGGCGGCGTTGCGGAACAGCAGCTCGGCGTGGTCGGGTGTGGTCGCTGTGCCGAGCGTCGCCACCGCCTGCGTGACGCCGTACTGCACCAGCGCGACCACGTCCATGTAACCCTCGACCACGACCAGGCGATCGAGCTTGCTGTTGCTCTGGCGTGCCTGCCACAGCCCGTACAGCTCGCGGCCCTTGTGGAACAGCGCGGTCTCGGGCGAGTTGAGGTACTTGGGCGAATCGTCGGCATCGAGCACGCGCCCACCGAACGCGATCACGCGTCCGCGGCGATCGTGGATCGGGAACATCAGCCGGTCGCGGAACTTGTCGTAGACGTGACCCTTGTCGTTCTTGGAGAACAGGCCGGCGCGTTCGAGCAGTTGCATGCGCCGCGGATCGGTGCCGAGCGCGTCACGCAGTCCGCTGAAACCATCGGGTGCGTAGCCGATCATGAAACGTTCGACGATGCTGCCGTCGATCCTGCGCTGGTCGATATAGCTGCGCGCCTTCGCGCCTTGCGGCGCACTACCGGCGAGCTGTTTCTGGAAGAAGTGCGCGGCGGCATCGACCGCGGCGTAGATGTCGCGGGTGTCGCTGTCCTCATTGCGCACGCGGGTATCGCGTGGCACTTCCATGCCTACACGCTTGGCCAGTTCGTCGACCGCGTCGAGGAATTCGAGCCGGTCGTAATTCATCAGGAATGAGATCGCGGTGCCGTGCGCGCCGCAGCCGAAGCAGTGGTAGAACTGCTTGGTCGGCGACACCGTGAACGACGCCGATCGCTCGTCGTGGAACGGGCAGCGCGCCGCGTGTTCCTTGCCCTGGCGTTTCAGCGGCACACGCGTGCCGACCACCTCGACGATGTCGGTGCGGGCGAGCAGGTCGTCGATGAAGGCGTCGGGGATGCGGGCCATACGCGGTCAGGATGCCATGCGCGGCCGGATTATTCGTCGGCGGGCAGGGCGCCTGCGTCGAGGCGAAAAGGGGTCAGAGTGAATTTCGTGCCGGCTTACCTGCCACTGGGCGAGAACCTGAGTCACGAAACTTCACTCTGACCCCTTTTCGTTGCACGCCCCCGTAAGCGGGGGAGGGGAATTACAGCTTCAACTCGCCAGCCGCTGCTTCACCAGCGCCGAGACCTGGCCCATGTCGGCCTGGCCGGCGAGTTTCGGCTTGAGCACGGCCATCAGCTTGCCGATGTCGGCCGGGCCTGCGGCGCCGGTCTCTTGGATCGCGGCGTCGATCACGTCGAGGATGGCGGCTTCGCCCATCTTCGCGGGCAGGTAGTGCTCGATCAGCGCGATCTCGGCGCGTTCGACGCCGGCGAGGTCCTCGCGGTTGGCGGCCGCGTATTGCACCACCGAATCGCGGCGCTGCTTGACCATCTTGTCGAGTACGGCGATGACCTGGACGTCGTCGAGCTGGATGCGCTCGTCGATCTCGCGCTGCTTGATCGCGGCGTTGACCAGGCGGATCACGCCGAGACGTTCCTTCTCGCCGGCTTTCATCGCGGTCTTCATGTCGTCGGTGAGCTGGGTCTTGAGGCTCATGGGCATTCTCCGGGGTCTGGGGATTTGCCGGGTCCAGGGTTGCTGGCCCAAGGTGTCTGGTCCAAAAACACGAAAAGCCGGCGGGGCCGGCTTCGTGGATCACTTTTCTGCACGAACCCGGCGGGACAAGGCCGGGTCCTGCGCGCCATGCTCCGTAGAGCCGGCGCTCAGTACAGGCGCTGGCGCTTGGTGACGTCGCGCGAGCTGCGGCGGGCCTGGCGCTTCACCGCGGCGGCGGCCTTGCGCTTGCGCTCCTGGGTCGGCTTCTCGTAGAACTCGCGCTTGCGGGTCTCGGCCAGTACGCCGGCCTTCTCGCAGGTGCGCTTGAAGCGACGCAGGGCAAACTCGAACGGCTCGTTTTCGCGGACTTTGACGCTGGGCATGCGGTTTTTCTCTGGTGTGTAAGCCGCCCGGCTGAACAGGCGAGCCGCGTATGATACCGGCTCCCTTCGTCATGGCGCAACCGCGGCGCCTCGCCTCTCCTGCATTAAAGGGGCCAGAGTGAAGTTTCGCCCGGAGATTCTCCGGAACTCGGGCATCAGGGCGCGAAATTCACTCTGGCCCCTTTAATGCCCGGCTCCACCCCTCGGCCCAACATGAAAATCCTCGGCATTGAAACCTCCTGCGACGAAACCGGCGTGGCGGTCTATGACACCACCCTGCCGGGGGCAGCGGGCCTGCGCGCGCACGCCGTCTACAGCCAGATCGCGCTGCACGCCGAATATGGCGGCGTGGTGCCGGAGCTGGCCAGTCGCGACCACGTGCGCAAGCTGCTGCCGCTGATCCGGCAGACCTTG
>DASZZT010000079.1:0-5334 GCA_035543275.1 Luteimonas sp.
CTTCGGTTCGCGCACCATCCGCGTCCCGCTCACGCGGTCGTGCCGCGCCGCGAGCGCAGTCGTCGTGCGTCGCGCCCCAACGCGCCGCCGCGCGCCGGTGATTTTCACCTTGCCGCGCTTTTCGCCTCACGCACCATCCGAGTCCCGCTGAGCCTGTCATGCCACGCCAGGCGGTCACGGTCGAACCAGGCCCACCAGAAGCCGGCGCCGGCCAGCAGCAGCGAGACCGTGCCGATGGCGTAGCGGCGCAGCAGCATGGGCACCTTCGCCGGCATGCCATCGACAGCGACTACGCGCAGGTGCCAAGGGCGCATGCCGAGGGTTCGTCCGCCGTAACGCCAGCTCAGCACGGCATAGGCGCCGGTAACAAGCCACAGCGCGCTGAATTCCAACAGGCCGAGCGCGCCGCCCAGCACGGCGTCGTGGTGGGCGGCGACGAACATCGCGGCCACCGCGAACCACAACCCGAGCGCCGGGAAGAAATCGTAGACCAGCGCCAGCAGCCGCCAGCCGACCAGCGTGGCGTGTTTGCGTATCGGTGTATCCATCGCAGCAAGCATAGCTGTCGCCGCAGGTCATCGTTAAGCTCGACGGATGCCGTCGACCACGCCCGCCGAACGCCGCGTCTGCGCCAGTGCATTGCCGGCGCTGCGCGATGCCGATGCGGCCGCGATCGAAAGTTGCCTCGATGCGCTGTGGGCCGAATCCGGATTGTCGCGACAGACGCTGGCCAGCTACCGCCGCGATCTCGAAGGCTATGCGCGTTGGCGCGACGGTGCCGGCGGCGGCCTCGCCGCGGCGGATCGCGCGACGCTGTTCGACTATCTCGCCTGGCGCACGCGCGATGGCTATTCGCCGCGCAGCAATGCGCGCCTGCTATCGGCGTTGCGCGCGTTCTTCGCACTCGCGCTGCGCCGCGGCGAGCGCAGCGACGATCCGACCGCGTTGCTGGAACCACCGAAACTGCCGCGCACGCTGCCCAAGGCGCTGGCCGAATCCCAGATCGAGGCCTTGCTGGCGACGCCCGACGTCGCCACGCCGCTCGGCCTGCGCGACCGCGCGATGTTCGAGCTGATGTACGCCGCCGGCCTGCGCGTGAGCGAGCTGGTCAACCTGCCGGCGACCGCGCTCAACCTGCGCCAAGGCGTGCTGCGAGTGTCCGGCAAGGGCGGCAAGGAGCGGCTGGTGCCGATTGGCGAGGAGGCGCAGCACTGGCTGCAGCGTTATCTCGACGATGCGCGCCCGCAGCTGGCCGGCAGGCACGCGCTGGCGCCGTTGTTCCTCGGCGGTCGTGGCGAGGTGCCGAGCCGGCAACAGTTCTGGCAACTGGTGAAGCGCTATGCGGCGGTGGCCGGGATCGATCCGCGCAGGATCAGCCCGCACGCCCTGCGCCACAGCTTCGCCACCCACCTGCTCAACCACGGCGCCGACTTGCGCGCGTTGCAGATGCTGCTCGGCCATGCCTCGTTGTCGACCACCCAGATCTATACGCTGGTAGCGCGCGAGCAGCTCAAGCAGTTGCACCAGCGGCACCATCCGCGAGGGTGAGCGAAGGCCGCTTGCGCGGCACTGCCGCGCGGCCTTTGCGAACGCCCGGCGCGCTGCGCCGGGCCGGAATCATCAACTGAATGGCCCGGCCGGCGGTCGCCGTCGTGCGACAATCGGTGGAACCCATCGTGCGATCGAAGGTCGAACGACCTTCGCGCCCGTTCTCCAGGAATCCGCATGAAGCCGTATCTGTTCGTCCTGCTCGGCGCCGTCAGCCTGTCGGCCTGCGCCCAGTCCAATTCGCCCGCGACGGCCGCCCGGCCCGGCGGCGAAGCCAGCAAGGCCGACGTTGCGGTCGTGGCCGGAACGCCGGCCGCGCGCGCGCGCGATGCGCTGCACAAGATCAATCCCCAGGTTCGGATCGACAAGGTCAGTCCCGCGCCGTTGCCCGGTTTCCAGGAAGTGATCGTCGGCGGCCAGGTGATCTATGTCACTGACGATGGCAAGTACCTGATGCAGGGCACGCTGTATGACATCGACGCCAAGAAGAACCTCGGCGAGGCCAGCCTGGCCAAGGTGCGCAAGGACCTGCTGAAGACGATCCCGGCCAGCGACCGCATCGTGTTCGCGCCGGCCAACCCGAAATACGCGGTGACGGTGTTCACCGACGTCGAATGCGGCTACTGCCGCAAGCTGCATAGCGAAATCGCCGACTACAACAAGCAAGGCATCGCCGTGCAGTACGTGGCGTTCCCGCGCATGGGCCTGGGCAGCGCCGACTTCAAGAAGATGGTGGCAGTATGGTGCGCGGCCGATCCGAAGAAAGCACTGACCGATGCCAAGAACGATCGCCCGGTGCCGATGAAGAACTGCACCAACCCGGTGACGATGCAATTCAACCTGGGCCAGCGCATGGGCCTGACCGGCACGCCGATGATCCTCGCCGACGACGGCACCCAGCTCGGTGGCTACGTGCCGCCGGCGCAGTTGCGCGCCGCGCTCGACAAGCTCGCCGCGGATTCCGGCAAGCCCGGGGCTGCCACGCAGCCGGCGGTTGCCGCCCCGGCGCTGGTCGACCCGGTTCCGCCGAGCGCCAACGGCGCGGCTTGAATAGCCGATTGAGTCTGGTTCGCGGAGCCGGCCTACGCTGGCCGAAGCACGGGCCGGCTCCGCTATAATAAGCGGCCGTTCCCAACGGTTCCGCCGGACATGATCGTCCTCGAGGGCCTACCGGCCCTGTCGCAGTTCCGCCGCGAGCGGCTCGAAGCCCGCCTGCAGGCCATCGTTCCCACATTGCGCATCACTGGCGCCTGGTTCACCTACTGGGTCGAACCGGAACATGCTGGACAAGAGCATGCCGGACAAGGGCCGGGAGCGAGTCCGGATCCCGACACCCTGTGCCGCATTCTGCAGGCCGCGGCCGTGCTCCAGCCGCAGACGGCAGACGCGGTCTCGCGCTTCGTGCTGCCGCGCCTGGGGACGATCTCGCCGTGGGCGAGCAAGGCCACCGAACTGCTGCATGGCGCCGGATTGCCGGTGAAGCGTGTGGAGCGCGGCACCCGCATCGACCTCACCGGCTGGCCGCAGGACGTGGCGGCGCAGGCGGCGGTGGCCAGGCTGCTGCACGATCCGATGACGCAGTCGCTGCTGGCCGATCGCGAAGGCGCTGTGGCGTTGTTCATCGCGCCCGTGCGCGGCGCACTGGAGCGCATCCCGCTGGCACAACTCGAAGCCGCCAACGCGCGCCTCGGCCTGGCGCTGGCGGACGACGAGATCGACTACCTGCGCGTGCGCTTCGGCGAGCTCGACCGCGATCCGGCCGACGTCGAACTGATGATGTTCGCGCAGGCCAACTCCGAGCATTGCCGGCACAAGATCTTCAACGCCACCTGGACCATCGACGGGCGCGAGCAGCACGCGCTTGGACAGGATGTATCGCTGTTCAAGATGATCAAGCACACCCATGCGACCACGCCTGCGTACACGCTGTCGGCCTACAGCGACAACGCCGCGGTGGTGGAAGGTTACGCCGCGCGCCGCTTCCGCCCGGACCCGCAGACGCAGCAGTACGGCGCCGAAGCACTGGCACCGAGTGCGTTCTGCATCAAGGTCGAAACCCATAACCATCCGACCGCGATCGCGCCGTTCCCGGGCGCATCGACCGGCGCCGGTGGCGAGATCCGCGACGAGGGCGCGACCGGTCGTGGTGGTCGGCCCAAGGCCGGCCTCGCCGGATTCAGTGTGTCGCATCTGCGCATCCCGAGCTTGCCGCAGCCGTGGGAAGGCGAGCGCAGCTTGAACCCGCGCATGGCGCCGGCGCTGGAGATCATGCTCGACGGGCCGCTCGGCGCGGCCGCGTTCAACAACGAATTCGGCCGCCCCAACCTGACTGGCTACTTCCGCAGCTTCGAGCTGGCCGAAGGTGACGCCCCGGTGCGCGCCTACGACAAGCCGATCATGCTCGCCGGCGGCCTCGGTGCGGTCGACCGGCCGATGGTAGAAAAGAAGCCGCTCGCGCCCGGCGATGCCGTGATCGTGCTCGGTGGTCCGGCGATGCTGATCGGCCTGGGTGGTGGCGCAGCGAGTTCAGTCGCCTCCGGCGACAGCAGCGAGGATCTCGACTTCGCCTCGGTGCAGCGCGACAACCCGGAGATGGAACGTCGCTGCCAGGAAGTGATCGACCGCTGCGTCGCGCTTGGCGACCACAATCCGATCGCCTCGATCCACGACGTCGGCGCCGGCGGCCTGTCCAACGCGATCCCGGAGCTGCTGCACGATTCCGGCGTCGGCGGCGTGATCGACCTGGACAAGGTGCCCAGCGACGATCCATCGCTGTCGCCGCTGCAACTGTGGTGCAACGAATCACAGGAACGCTACGTGCTCGGCCTGGCCCAGGAGCGCGTCGCCGAATTCGCCGCGATCTGTTTGCGCGAGCGCTGCCCGTTCGCCGTGGTCGGAACGGCGACGGCGGAAGAGCGCCTCGTCGCTGGTTATGGCACCACGGTCGAATCCATCTCGCGTCTCCCGTCTCCCGTCTCCCAAGACTTGGCCATCGACCTGCCGATGGATGTCCTCTTCGGCAAGCCGCCGAAGATGCATCGCGACACGCAACACCCGCCGCCGCCGCGCTGGTCGCAACTGGCCACCAGTACGCTCGACCTGCACGAAGCCGGCTTGCGCGTGCTCGCGCATCCGACCGTTGCTGCCAAGAACTTCCTCATCACCATCGGCGACCGCACCGTCGGCGGGCTGACTGCGCGTGACCAGATGATAGGTCCATGGCAATTGCCAGTCGCCGATTGCGCGATCACGCTGTCGGACTTCGATGGTGTCGCCGGCGAAGCGATGGCGATCGGCGAGCGCACGCCGCTGGCGCTGCTCGATGCCGCGGCCAGCGCGCGCATGGCGGTCGGCGAGGCGATCACCAACCTGTGCGCCGCGCCGCTGGAATCGCTCGATCGCATCAAGCTGTCGGCCAACTGGATGGCCGCCGCCGGCCATCCGGGCGAGGACGCGCGCCTGTTCGATGCGGTCAGGGCGATCGGCATGGAGCTGTGTCCGCAGCTCGATCTGAGCATCCCGGTCGGCAAGGATTCGCTGTCGATGCAGGCGCAGTGGTCATCCTCTTCAGAAGCCGGCGATGGCGCTGCGCAGAAATCGGTATCGCCGGTGTCGCTGATCGTGACCGCATTCGCGCCGGTACGCGACGTGCGCGCACAACTCACGCCGCTATTGGTGCGCGAGGTCGAGTCCGAACTGTGGCTGATCGGGCTCGGCGCGGGCCGGCAACGCATGGGCGGCTCGATCCTGGCGCAATGCCATCCCGACTCCAGTCAGGGCGGGGCC
>DASZZT010000080.1:0-24876 GCA_035543275.1 Luteimonas sp.
CGGATATCGCGGACTACTCGCAAGCCAAGCTCAACGCAGTAGCAAGGCAGCTAAACGACCGCCCGAGGAAGACCCTAAACTACGAAACGCCAGCGGAACGCTTTAGCCAATCTGTTGCGTCGACCGATTGAATCCACCGCCAAAAGCGGACATTGAAACCCCTACGGCGACACCGACCTGGCCCGTCCTAATCTTTGCGTTGGCTTTGCAAGGCGCCGAACAGTGCGAACCGAGCGTGAGTGCGATTCCGTGCGCGTCGTGGCCCTTGTCCTGAACTTCAGTGCAACGCTGCAATCAGCGGGCAGCACAAGCCGTCTGGATGGGCGCCGCACGCTTTCACTAGCTTGGAAAGCGCCGACTCCATGCGCCTGAGGTCCGCCAGTCGCGCACGCACATCGGCAAGGTGAAGGGCGGCGAATGCCGCCGTCTCGTTGCAATGGGTGCCGTCTTCCAGTTTGAGCAGTTGCGCTACCTCCTCAAGGCTGAAGCCCAGCCGCTGCGCCGATTTGACGAACCTGACCCTGGATACATCCGTTGTTCCATAGCGACGAATGCCGCCGCTGGGCTTTTCTGGTTCTGGCAACAGCCCCTTGCGTTGATAGAACCGAATGGTTTCCACATTGACGCCTGCGGCTTTTGCGAACGCGCCGATGGTCAGGTGTGCAGGTGTCATATCAGTTGACTCCGTATCGGACTACGGAAGTAACGTTAGCGCATCGGATCGGACTGGCACCTGAAAGGAGAGCACATGGAAAAGTCCCAGAAGGGAAATGGTGCGCCGAAACTCACCGGCGTTTCAGCGATTCTTGCGTCGATCTGCTGCATTGGTCCGCTCGTGTTGCTCGCACTTGGTTACCTCGGCGCCAGGACTGGCTACCGCCCGGTTTTCATTGGCGTCGTGTTGGTTGCGATTTTTTTCGCCTACCGCGGCGTCTTCCGCTCCGCACAAGCTTGCGATCCCGAGAGCGGTTGCGCCGCGCCACGGGGTAAGACGGCCTACAAGGTCATCTTCTGGGTCGGAGCTGCCGCGGTGCTGGGGGCGCTCGTTTACCCCTACGTTGTGCCGTTGTTCCACTGAAAACATGGACTTCTGGGCGAGCAGACAATCGCGGTTCCGAACGGATGCAGGTGATCCCGCCCTTGCGCATGAACGCTTGCCATCCCCAAGGGAGCGAAGCGGTTGACTCCGTACTGAAGTACGGCAGTAAGGTTACGTCGCAGGAACACCTTTCGATCAGGACATCTTGATGGAACCAATGAAGAAAACAGGCTCTGGAGCACTTCTCGCAGGTGGCATTACCGCGATTCTTGCTTCGACTTGCTGCCTGGGTCCGCTGGTGCTGGTAGCCCTCGGATTCAGCGGTGCCTGGATCGGCAATCTCACCGCGCTGGAGCCGTTTCGACCGATCTTCATCGGGGCTGCCTTGATCGCAATGTTCTTTGCGTGGCGGCATATCTATCGGCCCGCCGAGGCATGCGCAGCCGGTGACGTCTGCGCCGTGCCACGCGTCCAGACCACCTACAAAGTGTTGTTCTGGGTCGTCGCCGCACTGGTATTGCTGGCCCTGACCTTCCCCTACCTCGCACCGCTGTTCTATTGATCCTTCCGGAGTAAATCGAATGAAAAGACTTGCCACTATTCTCATCCTGGGCCTCGCCTTCGCCGCGCCAACCTGGGCCGCCATCAAGACCGTCTCGCTTGCCGTGCCCGGGATGACCTGCGCGACCTGCCCGATCACCGTCAAGCGGGCCCTGAACAAGGTGGACGGCGTGACCAGGGTCGAGGTCAGCTACGAAAAGAAGGAAGCCGTCGTGACCTTCGATGACGCCAAGACCGCCGTCAAGACGCTCACCGACGCGACGACCAATGCGGGTTATCCATCCACGGCGAAGAAGTAAGGCGCGAGGCCGTTGGGCGATTTCGCGCATGGCTGCTTTTGAAGCAGGAAGATTTCTTCGCGATAGCGACCGTCGCGGGCCTTGGGCTGCTGCTGATCATCGCCGCGCCCTATTGCTGTTGATTTGAACGCTGTCGCGCCCATGGGGTGACCACGCCGCGACTTACACATCGGAGCTCGCCACTTGCGGCTGCAACGGCAAACATGCCTTCACCTTCGGTACCGTGATGAACGAACAAACCGTAACTGTCACCGGCATGACCTGCGCAGACTGCGCAGGTCATGTCGAAAAAGCGCTCAAGACGCTGTCCGAGGTCATCGCAGCCGAGGTCACCTATCCGCAAGGTGTCATCCGCATTCGCAGCGCGCAGCCGGTGAGTCTGAAGACCCTCAATGCGGCTTTGCCGAACAATTACCGGCTCACCACGTCGTTGTCCGCGAACGCGGACTCGGGTGCGGTCAAGCCGCCAATATCCACCCAGGTTGAAAATTCATCGGGCGATGCGCTCAACACGCGCGATGATTCCAGCGCGAGCCAGAATCACGAGGCAGTGCAACCACTCAGGATCGCGATCATTGGAACAGGCGGCGCGGCCATGGCGGCAGCATTGAAGGCGGTCGAACTTGGCGCGCAGGTAACACTCATCGAGCGTGGCCTCATCGGGGGCACCTGCGTCAACATCGGCTGCGTGCCATCGAAGATCATGATCCGCGCCGCGCATGTGGCGCACTTGCGTCGCACAAGCCCGTTCGATGTCGGCATTTCTGCCACGATGCCTGTGATCGGGCGTGGTCAGCTCCTCGCCCAGCAGCAAGGCCGTGTCGACGAACTGCGCCACGCCAAGTACGAAGGCATTCTCGAGACGAGCCCGAACATTCGCGTCTTGCATGGGGAAGCTCGTTTCAAGAACCTACAAACACTGATCGTTAAACTCGCCACAGGCAAGGAATCCGAGGTGGCGTTCGATCGCTGCCTGATTGCCAGCGGCGCCAGCGCAGCCGTCCCGCCGATCCCGGGCTTGAACGAAACGCCTTACTGGACCTCGACCGAGGCGCTGGTCAGCGCAACCATACCGACCAGACTTGCCATCATTGGTTCGTCGGTCGTCGCAGTGGAACTCGCGCAGGCCTTTGCGCGATTGGGCAGCAAGGTCACGCTGCTCGCGCGCAGCACGCTGTTCTTCCGCGAAGACCCGGCGATTGGCGAAGCGATCACGGCGGCGTTCCGCGCCGAAGGCCTCGAGGTGCTGGAGCATACGCAGGCCAGCCGCGTCGCCCATGCCGGCGATGAATTCGTACTGACCACCACACACGGCGAGGTGCGAGCCGACCAGTTGCTGATCGCGACCGGCCGCGCACCCAATACGCGCGGTCTGGCGCTAGACGGGGTAGGTGTGGACGTGAATGCGCAGGGCGCCATTGCCATCGACGCCGCCATGCGCACGAGCATCGCCAACATTTATGCCGCGGGCGACTGCACCGACCAGCCGCAGTACGTCTACGTTGCCGCCGCGGCCGGCACCCGCGCGGCCACCAACATGACGGGTGGCGATGTCGTGCTCGACCTCAGCATCGTGCCCGGTGTGGTGTTCACCGAGCCGCAGGTTGCCACCGTGGGTTTGAACGAAATGCAGGCGCATCTGGCCGGCATCGAGACCGAGAGCCGCACGCTGACATTGGACAACCTGCCGCGTTCGCTCGTGAACTTTGATACGACGGGCTTCATCAAGATCGTCGCCGAGGCAGGCACCGGCAAATTGCTGGGCGTACAGGCGGTTGCTGCCGAAGCGGGCGAGCTGATTCAGTCGGCCGCGCTTGCCATGCGCGCAGGCATGACCGTGCGGGATCTGGCAGACCAGCTGTTTCCCTATCTGACGATGGTCGAAGGCCTGAAGTTGTGTGCGCAGACATTCTTCAAGGATGTCACGCAATTGTCCTGTTGCGCTGGGTAGTGTTTGACGCGGCCTGCAGCAAACGGGTTACCACCGAATGAGCAACGATCCACTCATCATCAGACGGGAAGAGACATGGAGAAGCAATACGATCTCGTCGTAGTAGGTACCGGAACAGCCGCCATGGTGGCTGCCATGGAGGTCCGTGCCGCCGGTTGGAGCGTGGCGGTCATCGACTTCCGTCCGTTCGGTGGGACCTGTGCGCTGCGTGGTTGTGATCCCAAGAAGATGCTGATCGGCGGTGTGGACGCCACCGACCACGTTCGTCGTATGCAGGGCAAAGGTGTGGCCGGAAACGTCACGATCGATTGGCCCGACCTGATGGCATTCAAGCGGGGATTCACCGATCCCGTTCCGGCCAGCCACGAACAGCGCTATCGCGAAAAGGGAATCGATACCTATCACGGCCGCGCGCGCTTCACGGCGCCCGACAAGCTTGCAATCGGTGGGGACCTGCTGGTTGCCAAACACGTCCTGATCGCCGCGGGTGCGGAGCCGATCAAATTACATATACCGGGCGAGGAGCATCTGGTCACCAACGAAGGTTTCCTGGCGCTTCCGGCGCTGCCAAAGCGCATCGTACTGGTCGGGGGCGGTTACATCGCTGCCGAGTTCTCGCACATCGCGGCCCGCGCGGGCGCACAGGTGACCATCCTTCAGCATGGCGAACGCCTGCTGGACGGCTTCGACCCCGACGTTGTCGGCTGGCTGATGCAGGCATTCAACACCATCGGCGTCGATGTCAGGCTTGAGACCACAGTCGAAGCGATCGAGAAAACAGAGACAGGTTATCGCGTGCGGTCCACCTCCCATGGCGAGTCATCAACGATTGATGCCGACCTCGTCGTGCACGCCGCGGGTAGAGCGCCGGCGCTCGAATCGCTCGACCTCGCAGCGGGTGGGATCGCCAACGAACGCGGCCGCATCGTGCTCAATGAATACCTGCAGAGCGTGTCCAATGCAGCCGTTTACGCGGCTGGGGATGCAGCCCAAGTGGGGCCTCCTTTGACACCCGTCTCGAGCCACGACGCCAAGGTGGTGGCCGCGAACCTCCTCAAGGGCAACCACCGTCGACCGGACTATCGTGGCGTCCCGAGCGTGGTCTTCACGATCCCGCCCATGGCGATTGTGGGACTGAGCGAAGCCAAGGCACGCGAACAGGGATTGAAGTTCAGGGTGAAATCGCAACTGGCATCCGACTGGTTCACCGCACGTCAGGCTGCCGAGCCGACCTATGGATTCAAGGTGCTGGTGGACGAGGCCAGCGATCGCATCCTCGGCGCGCATCTCGTTGGCCCGCATGCCGAAGATGTGATCAACGTGTTCGCACTTGCAATCCGTCACGATCTTACTGCGACTGACCTGAAGAGCATGATGTTCGCCTACCCAACAGGTGCATCAGACATTGGTTACATGGTCTGAACATGCGTTCCGCCCGCATACCGATACCGGGCAAGGCCCTTGGGCGCGAAGTGCGAGTCATTGCGATCGGATATCTAGTGTTTACGGCTTCCTTCCAAGGCAGACGTTACCGCTCCGCTTTTCCGGGTGTAACCCATGGCCAGACCGATGCCGCCAGGACACAGGCGCCCGCGGTCGAAGGCGCCTTGGCGAACGTCCGCTTGGGGTCGGAAGTGGTCAGCCCGCGTAGGGCGCAATCCCCCAAGGGGACTTCCTTCGGGGCGTAACCGAAGGGCATTGCGCCGGATTTGCATAGCGCCGACAGGACTCGGTGCGAAGCATGCGGTGCAATGCGCTGCGCTTATTGCACCCTACAACCGGCCGTAGCTAAATCGCCTCGTGCCCCACGTCCAGCTCGCGCACGCGCTTGGTGTCGCGGCGTTGCTCGACCAGCGCGCGGACGCGTTCGCGCACGCGCTCCGCATCTTTGATGTCCGCCAGCGTCACCACCGGCGTGGTGGTGTCTGACGTGCTCAGCACGATGTCGCCGATGCCGACCATGCGTTGCCAGACGGTCTGCTGGAAATGGGTGTCCTTGACCCGGTACAACTCGAGGTCGTCGGTAACGCGGTTGAACACGCCACGTGTCGTCTTCAGTCGCTGGTCGCTCAGCGTATAGCGCGTGTTGCGCGTCACCAGCGCGCGCCACAGCGCCCACGGAATCGGGATCAGCAGCACGCAGGCCACCCACGCCCACAGGTTCTGCCATTGCGACGGCGTGCCGCTCCAGACTTCGCTTTCGCTACCCATCACGGGGATGCTGCTCTCGACATCGTCCATGGCACTCTCCGTTGGCGCGGGCCGGTCACGC
This sequence comes from Luteimonas sp., assembly GCA_035543275.1. Lineage (GTDB taxonomy): Bacteria > Pseudomonadota > Gammaproteobacteria > Xanthomonadales > Xanthomonadaceae > Cognatiluteimonas. The sequence continues at coordinate 6,123 of DASZZT010000080.1, forward strand.
GCCGGGCCGCTCCGGCATCATAAGCGCAGGCGCGATGCGGGTTGGCGCCGCACGCGGGCATACAAGAAAAAAGGCCGCAATCGCGGCCTTTTCCACTTCTGCACGACACGATCATTTGCCGCAGGGCAAACCCTCGACCGCCATGGTCGCCGCATACATCGGAATCGGTGGCAGCTTCCTGGCCTTGGCCCGCTCCACCGATTCCTTGAGGTAGATGCGCGAGCGGCCCTGGGCGTCGAGTTCCGGCGGCGCGACCTCCGCCGGCAGCCGCCAGACGCGCACCACCGCCAGTTGCGTGGCGCAGGCGGCATTCGGCACGCGGATCAGGTCGTTGAATTTCCAGCCCGAGGCCGCGCTCGGCTTGGCCTTGGCCGCGTCGACGAAGCGTGCGCGTGCCTGGCAGTTCGGGCTGGTGCGGACCACCGCGAACTTGTAGGGCTGCGCGGCATCGCCAGTGAACATGCCCTCGAGCCGCGCGCAGGCTTCGGGGATCTGCCGCAACGTGTGCGCAACATTGACGGCTTGCGGTGTGGCCGGATCGCGTTTGATTTCCGGGGTCGGGTCGGCCGCGATGGCCGGCAAAGCCGTGGCGGCAAGCAGGAAAGCGAGAAGGCGCATCGATGTCTCCAGCGAATCGTGATCCGGGTCGCAGGCTGGCACGCAGCGCCTGAACCCGCATTGACGCGGTTCCGCAGGGCGCGGCGCTGTGCCATAGTCGACCGGTTGCCACTTGGCATCCACGCTGGGGAGGGGTTTCATGTTGGAGTTGTATGGTTTGTATCTGGCGCTTGGTTGCGCCGTCCTCGCGATCCTCTACGGCATCATCTCCACGCGCTGGATCAGCGCGCAGCCCGCCGGCAACGAACGCATGCAGCAGATCGCCGGCGCGATCCAGGAAGGCGCCCGCGCCTACCTCAACCGTCAGTACACCACCATCGCCATCGCCGGCGTCGTGCTGTTCGTGCTGATCGGCATCTTCCTCAACTGGCCTACCGCGATCGGATTCCTGATCGGCGCGGTGCTGTCGGGCGCCGCCGGTTACATCGGCATGAACGTGTCGGTGCGTGCGAATGTGCGTACCGCCGAAGCCGCGCGCCGTGGCATCGGCCCGGCGATGGACGTCGCGTTCCGCGGCGGAGCGATCACCGGCATGCTGGTGGTCGGGCTCGGCCTGCTCGGCGTCGCTGGCTACTGGATGGCGTTGGGCCACATGGGCATCACCGGCGAGCCGGCGCTGCACGCATTGGTGGGCTTCGCGTTCGGCGCCTCGCTGATCTCGATCTTCGCGCGTCTGGGTGGTGGCATCTTCACCAAGGGTGCGGACGTCGGCGCTGATCTGGTCGGCAAGGTCGAAGCTGGCATCCCCGAGGACGACCCGCGCAACCCGGCGGTGATCGCCGACAACGTCGGCGACAACGTCGGCGACTGCGCCGGCATGGCCGCCGACCTGTTCGAGACCTACGCGGTCACCATCATCGCGACGATGCTGCTGGGCAACTTGATGGTTGCCGAAGCCGGCCACAACGCGGTGCTGTATCCGCTGGTGCTCGGCGGCGTGTCGATCATCGCCTCGATCATCGGCGCGTTCTTCGTCAAGGTGAAGCAAGGCGGCTCGATCATGGGCGCGCTGTACAAGGGCGTGATCGTGTCGGCGGTGCTGGCTGCGGTGGCTTTCTACTTCGTCACCACCGACATGATGGCCGACAACAGCTTTGGGGCGATGAACCTGTACGGCTGCGCGCTGATCGGCCTGGTGCTGACCGGTGTCATCGTCTGGATCACCGAGTACTACACCGGCACCCAGTTCAAGCCGGTGCAGCACATCGCGGCGGCCAGCACCACGGGCCACGGCACCAACATCATCGCTGGCCTCGGCATTTCGATGAAGTCCACCGCGCTACCGGTGATCGTCATCTGCGCCGCGATCTACGGTGCGTTCACGCTCGGTGGGCTGTACGGGATCGCCATCGCCGCCACCGCGATGCTATCGATGGCCGGCATGATCGTCGCGCTCGACGCCTACGGTCCGATCACCGACAACGCCGGCGGCATCGCCGAGATGGCGGGACTGCCGCCGGAAGTGCGCAATGTCACCGACCCGCTCGATGCGGTCGGCAACACCACCAAGGCCGTCACCAAGGGCTATGCGATCGGTTCGGCCGCGCTCGCCGCACTGGTGCTGTTCGCCGACTACACGCACAACCTGCAGGCCGCGAATCCCGGTGAAGTGTTTACGTTCGACCTGTCCGACCACATGGTGATCATCGGCCTGCTGATCGGTGGCCTGATCCCGTATCTGTTCGGCGCGATGGCGATGGAAGCAGTCGGCCGCGCTGCGGGTGCAGTGGTGGAGGAAGTGCGTCGCCAGTTCCGCGAGATCCCGGGGATCATGCAGGGCACCGCCAAGCCGGATTACTCGCGCGCGGTCGACATGCTGACCAAGTCGGCGATCAAGGAAATGATCGTGCCGTCGTTGCTGCCGGTCGCGGTGCCGATCGTCGTCGGTTTGCTGCTCGGGCCGAAGGCGCTCGGCGGCCTGCTGATCGGCACCATCGTCACCGGCCTGTTCGTCGCGATCTCGATGACCACCGGCGGCGGCGCGTGGGACAACGCCAAGAAGTACATCGAGGACGGCCACCACGGCGGCAAGGGTTCCGAGGCGCACAAGGCTGCGGTCACCGGCGACACCGTCGGCGATCCGTACAAGGACACCGCCGGCCCGGCGATCAACCCGCTGATCAAGATCATCAACATCGTGGCGCTGCTGCTGGTGCCGTTGCTCTAGTTATTGCCGCCATCCCCGCGAAAGCGGGGATCCAGCAACCAATGAAGCCCCGCTCCGGCGGGGCTTCATTGTTTTTGCTGCGCCGCAGCACACAGCCACGTAAAATGCGCGTCTCCCAACCCCGCCGCGGCCGTCTACGGTCGCGCCAGCACGTCGGAGCAATCGCAGCATGGGCCTGGACCTCGTCCCCACCGGCAACAACCCGCCGGACGAAATCAACGTCATCATCGAGATCCCGAAGGACGCCGAGCCCGTCAAGTACGAGGTCGACAAGGCCTCCGGCGCGATCTTCGTCGACCGCATCCTGTCCACCCCGATGCGCTATCCGTGCAACTACGGCTACGTGCCGCACACGGTCTGCGGCGACGGCGATCCGGCCGACGTGCTGGTGATCCTGCCGCTGCCGCTGATCCCGGGCTCGGTGATCCGCTGTCGCCCGGTCGGCGTGCTGAAGATGAGCGACGAGGCTGGTAGCGACGAGAAGATCCTCACGGTGCCGGTCGACAAGGTCTTCGCCGGCTACAGCCACATCGACGATATCGCCAGGGTCAGCCCGCACTGGCTCGAGCGCATCGGCCACTTCTTCGAGCACTACAAGGACCTGGAGAAGGGCAAGTGGGTCAAGCTCGATGGCTGGGGTGGCGCGGCCGAGGCCAAGGTGATCCTCAACGAAGCGATGACCCGCTACAACGCGACACCGGACAAGCCGCATTTCTGAGCCGCCGCGCGGATCCGCGCAACGGCGGCGATACGCGCCGTGCGTTCCATGGTGACGTGCCGGCCGGGGAGCGTCTCGATCTCACAGCCGTGGCTCATGCGGCGATTGTTTCGCTGTACAAAAAGCCACGGCCCCTTGCGGGGCCGTGGCCGGTGTTGCACAGCGATCGCGAACGATCAGAAGCGCTGCTGGTACTTCATGTATACGAAGCGGCCGATGTCGTAACCGCCGTAGTACGAGTAGCCCGAGTTCGGCTGATCGTAGGCTGGAGCGGCGTAGTGCTCGAACACGTTGTTCGCGCCGATCGCAACCGTGGCATTCCACGGGGCGTTCCAACGGACCTGGACGTCGTGGAAGGTGTTGGAGCCCAGCTCATTCATCGGAACATTGAGGCCTTGGGTATCCGGAGCGGCATAGTCCGGCAGGCTGCAGCGATCGTCGAAGTAGCAATTCTCCTTGGTGCCCGAGTAGTAACGCGAGCTCCAGGTCACGCCCCAGTCGCCCTTCTCCCATGACAGGTTGGCGTTGGAACGCAGGCGGAAGTTGCCACCGAAGCCGTTCAGTTGCGACGGCACGCCTTCCAGGTTGTCGGCCTTGAGCTCGTTCTTGCTGACGTAGGTGTTCAACCACGCCAGGCCGAACTTGCCCCAGGCGGTGTCCATCCGGTAGTTCAGGTCGAAATCGAAGCCTTCGGTCTCCACGAAGCCGGCGTTGCGGCCGCCGAACGACAGCGAGGTCAGCTCACCGGTCACCGGATCGCGGGTGAAGGTGTTCGGACCCTGGCAACGCGAGGCGATGCCGCGGATGTAGCAGTCGTCGAGCATCGTGCTCGGATCGTCGCCGACGATCGTGTTCTCGATGCGGATGTTCCACCAGTCCAGCGACATGTTCAGGTTGTCGACGAACTGCGGGCTCCAGACCAGCCCCACGGTCCTGGAGGTCGAGGTCTCCGGGGTCAGGTTCGGGTTGGAACCGGACAGGAACGGCACCGGCGTCTGCGTGCCCGGGCCCGGAGCCACACCACCGGCTTGCGCCGGCTGGCGGTAGTTCGCCGGAACGTCGGCCAGGCATGCCGCGGTGCCGCCGGCGGCACCGAACAAGGTGTCGCACGGATCGGTGTAGAACTCAAAGCTCTGCGAAACACCGCCGAACAAGTCGGCCACGGTCGGCGCACGGAACCCTTCGGACCAGGTACCGCGAACCAGCAGTGAGTCGAGCGGCTTCCACTTGAAGCCGAACTTGCTGTTCACGGTATCGCCGAACGTGTCGTAGTTGGAGTAACGACTGGCCAGAGTGACGCTCAGTTCCTTGGCGAACGGCTTGTCGGCCAGGATCGGCACCTGCACCTCACCGTAGATTTCGTCCAGCGAGTAGCCACCCGCGGTCGGGCCAGCAGCCAGGTCGGTGGAGATACCGGTCTGGGCCAGCGCGTCAGGCGAGAAGGAGCCGCTTTCGCTGCGGTGTTCGACGCCCACCGCGACGCCGACATCGCCGGCCGGCAGCGTGAACAGCGAGCCGGTGAGATTGGCGAAGTAGGCCTTGGTGCTGGTTTCGGACAGCGCCTGGCCCGGCAGGTACAGGAACGCCTGGACGTCAGGATTGGCCAGGCCGCCGGGCGCCATCACGCCGGCCGGTACGAACGGGTTCCACGGGGTGCAGGCACCCGGACCGAAACCCAGCGGGATCGAGTTGGCGGCCGTGCCGCATTGGGCGACGCCCTGTCCATTGATGAACGACGGACCTACTGCGAGCGCAACGGCGGCAGTGTTGAGGTTGCCGGTGCTTACCTGCGTGCCTTTGTTCTGGTTGTACAGATAGCCGACGTCCCAATCCCAGAACTTCTCGCCGATCTCGAACGCACCGCTGAATGCGCCGGTGAAGCGGAACGTGGTCAGGCTGTTGTTGACCTGACGCGGCACGTCCCAGCCCCGGCGCAGGAAATTCACGGCCTGCGGGGTGGCAAAGCCGTTCTGGCTGCCCAGCGGGTTGTAGACGCTGTCGACCGACATCGGCGTGCCGAAAGCCGCCGACTGGTACGGGTAACCGGCGTTCTGCGCGAACGAGGTCCGGTCGGTGTACAGCACGTCGGTATCGAAGCCGATCTTGTCGGTGATGTCGTAGTGGCCGTTGAGGAAGATCGAGCGGCGCTCCAGACCGGAGTACACGGTCGACTGCTCGTTCGGGTTGCTGCGGTCAGTCGCGTCGGTGGGACGGTAATTGGCGAAGTCGCGGGCGTCGCGATTGACGCCGTCGCGGATCAGGTTGAAGCGATTGCCGTCCTGATCGATCAGGGTACCAAACTGGTTGATGGCTGAGAGACCACCCGGGCGCGGCGCAGACTTCTCACCGGTCGGGAAACGGACCTCGCTGAACCAGCGGTCGCGCGCCCACACCGGATCTTCCTTCGAGTACTCGACGCCCGCCGTCAAAGAGCCCTTGTCGCCGGTGAAGCCCATGACGAAGTCATAGACCTTCCGCCCGCCGTCGCCCTGACCGTACTGGCCGATGTAGGCGTTGGCTTCAGCGCCATTGAAGTTCTTGCGGGTGATGATGTTGACGACGCCGGCGATGGCGTCGGAGCCGTAGATCGTCGACGCGCCGTCCTTGAGCACTTCGATGCGCTCGACCATCGCGGCCGGGATCGATGCAACATCCTGCAGGCCGTCATTGGTGATGCCCAGGCGCTTGCCGTTGACCAGGATCAGGGTGCGGTTGGCACCGAGGTTGCGCAGGTCGATGTAGTAACCACCGACCGCTTCACCGGACGACAGTGGCGAGGTGCGGCTGATCGCCGGCGAGCCTGCCGAGGTGATGTTCTGCAGGATGTCGGCAACCGAGCTGAAGCCCTGTTTTTCGATGTCCTCACGACTGATCAACAGCACCGGTGCGGCGGTTTCGGTGTCTACCTGACGGATGCGCGAACCGGTGACCTCGATGCGATCGAGGGTGGTCGGGGCCTGCGCCGCCGGAGCGGCCTGCGCATCAAGGGTGGTCGGGGCCGGCGCTGCCGGAGCGGCCTGCTCCTGGGCAAATGCAAATGCTGCCGGCAGCATTGCGATCGCGATAGCGGCCGGCAACAGGCTGCGCCGCATCGCGGGACGCGAAGTGCGATGGTTCATCTATGCTCTCTCCAGATAATCGTTATGGGCGTGTTAAACGCCCAGCAAACTTACATTCCGTTACCCGCCACTGCTTTGCGGGGCGCGCCAGGAACCTTTGCCGAATCGGGCCGCGAGGATGCGGCCGCGCTGCGGTAGCGCGTGGCGGAGACGCCGAAGCGGGCGCGGAACGCACGCGCGAAACTGCAGCAGTTGTCGAAACCGCTGGCGGCGGCGACCTCACCGATCATCATCGAGGTGTCCTTCAACAAGTCGGCGGCGCACTCCATCCGCATCCGCGCGGACGCTGCCTGCGGACTCTCGTCGTACAGGCCGAGGAACGTCTTGGAGAGGTACCAGCTGGAGAAGCTGGTCAGTTCGGCCAGTTCGCTGAGGCGCACGACGCGGTCGCGGTTGCCTTCCAGGAACAGGTGTGCGCGCTGCAGACGGCCGAATATCTGGCGTTTGCGGCTGTTCGAGCGACCCGGGCAGCGTGGGACGCGTGCCGCCAGGTCGCGTTGGATCGCGGCCAGGTGCAGCAGGATCGGGCGCAGCGCGGCGGCGGCCAGCGGTGCGGCCGGGTTCTTGCCGGCGACCAGGCGCTTGCCGGCCTCGCGCCATAACCGCAGTACGGTGCGCGCATCGCGGCGTGAGGTCCGTCCGCGACCGGCATACAGGTTGCAGTCGGCGAAGTGGGAGATCGCGCTCAGCGCCTCGGCGCCGAGGGTCAGGCCGACGCCGATGCCGTGGCGGTCGGCCTGCAGCAGCGGCCTGGAGTCCTTCTCGAACGCGATCCAGTCACCGCGGCGCAGGCGAAACTTGCCCTCTTTCGCCTCCACCCAGGCGCTGCCGCGCAATTGCACCCAGACCGAGAACACGGACGCCGACACCTGCACGCTGCCCAACCGCGACACCGCCACGCAGCGGGCCTGGGCCGATGCGTCGGGCGTGTCGAGTTGCAGCATCTGCCCACGATCGGCCCACTGTAATTGCTCCATCGTTCAACCCCATTGTTTGCCGAGAAAGGCCGATGGGTTTGCCCGATGCGGGCGCGGGACTCAGGAAAGTTGCCGGAGAGTTGTCCGAAATCGCGCCGAAGGCGGTTACGAAAGAGTTACGAAAGCATTTTTTCTTTTTATATCAATTATTTGCGTAAATCAGGCTCACCGCTGTTCGGGCGCGGGCGGCAGCGCCATGAAACCGATATCGCCGCCCAGCCACTCCGAGAGGCTCACGAACGCGGCGTTTGCGCGGGTATTGACGCTGAAACCGTTGTTGGCCGGGCTGCGGCTGGCATCGATGCAGCGCTGGCTTGTCGCGCCGTCCTCGGCCTGGCGAAGCGTGGTGGCGCAGCCGGGTTGCCGGTCGATGGCGTACAAGCGGCCGTCGGCCGTCACGTTCCACAACCGGTAGCTGGCGGCCACCGGCCTTTCGGCGTCGACCTGGCGCAGACTCGCGGGCGACAACGCCAGGTCGGCCTCCCACAACCCGGCCTGGCCGGGGCGCGTCAGCAACACCCGATGCCGGTCCGCATCGACCCGGACCAGCGCCACGTCGTCGATCGAAGCCAGCGCGCGCCATGGCCTTGCGTCGCGATCGAACAACGTCAGCCGCAGCCGTCCGCCCTGCGTGCCGGCGATCACCAGCAAGCGCCGGGCGTCGGTCGGCGAGGTGCCCGGCAGGTACACCGCCTGCACGGGGTCGGTGACCGGGCTGTCCAGGCGCCTTACCTGGTCGCTGGCTGGCACCACCTCGTACAGGCCGGGAGTGCGGTTGCCACGGTCGGTACCCACCACCAGCACCGTGCGGCTGTCGGGCGACCATTCCGGCAGCTGGCGCGATTCGGGCACTACACCGTCGATCAGGCGCAGCGCGTTGGGCGTGTGCAGCTCGCTCCACCATAGCCCGAACTCGCCCGAGCGGTCCGACGCAAATACCAGCTGTCGCCCGTCCGGGGCGATCGCGGGCAGGCGGTCGCGGCCCGAGGAGGGGAACAACCGCTCCAGGCCGCCGCCCGCGCCAAGATCGAAACGATAGATGCCGTAGTAGTTGCGCTGCTGCGAGAACGCCAGCGCGGCGGTCTTGGTCGCCATCGTGGGCTGGGTGCCGTCGGCGACGCCGAGGTCGCTGGACACGCCCGTCTCCAGGTCAAGCCGGTAGAGCCGGCTCTGGCTGTTGCTCCAGCGCGCGTAGACGATGCCGCGGCCGTCCGGGGTCCAGTCCCAGCCGCGGATATCGGCGCGCAGCTCGGTCAGCCGGCTCGCGGTGCCGCCGGCGGCAGGCAGCCGCCAGAAATCGCCGCGCGTCGAGTTGCGCACGAACACGATCCAGCGGCCGTCCGGCGAATAGTGCGGCGCAGCGTCGATGTCGTCGGCCGTAGCCGGGTAGTCGAGCTTGCGCCAAGCGCCGCTGGCCAGATCGAGGATGCGCAGGCCGGCGTTGTCGCCGAGCGCGCCGCGGCTACCGAACACCAGGCCGCGGCCGTCGTGGGTCCAGTCGAAATTTGGCGGGGTACGGTAGTCGCAGGCACCGACCCGGCGCTCGATGCCGCCGTTGGCCGGCACCACCATCACCCGGCAGTCCTGCCCGCTGCGGATCCGCAGGAACGCGATCTCGCGCCCGTCGGGCGACCACGCCGGGGCGCTGTCGTCGCTCGCAGCCGGCGGGCGCGTGAGTTGCCGCGGCGGGCTCGGATCGGTGGTCTGCACCATCACCGCGGTGTTGCGTTGGCCCGATGGCACGGCCACGTAGGCCACCAGTGCCGCGTCCGGCGACAGGCTGGGCGTGATTTCCGGCCCCGGCAGCGAGGTGATCAGCCGGTAGGGCGCCGCCTGCGCCGCCGCGGCCGGTGGCTCGCCGGGCGCACCGCGGTAACTCGTCCACAGCGCGACCGATGCCACCAGCACCGCCGCGAATGCCGCCGCCCACGCCAGGCCCTGCCAGCGGGCGCGCGGCCGAGCAGCCAGTTCCGGCGCAGCCGCGGGCAACACGCGTTGCAAACCGGTCGTGCGCGGGTCGCGCCAAGCGACGGCCTCTGCCGGAGTCGGATCACCCACGGACGTTGGCGCTGGCGCCGCGTCCTGGTCCAGCCAGTCCACCACCGCCAGCAACCGGTAGCCGGTCTTGGCGATGGTCTCGATGTAGCGCGGGTTGTTGCGTTCCTCACCGAGCGCCTTGCGCAACGAGGTGATCGCCTGGGTGATCACGTCGTTGGTGGGCAGCGTGTCGGGCCACACGGCGGCCAGCAGTGCGTCGCGACTGACCACCTTGCCGGCATTGTCGACCAGTGCCAGCAGCACGCTCATGGCCTTGGGGGTGATCCGGTGCGGCCGGCGCGCTCCCGGCACGTGCACCTCGCGCAACGGGACGTCGACCAGGCACTCGCCGACGCGCAGCTGTTCGCGAGGCGGCGGCGTCATGGGTTCGGGCGGTCTTGGCGGGGATTCAGGGGCAGGAGGCACAGGAGTTCGTGATGACGGAGCCGATGCTGGCAGCACGGCTGCACGGTAATCGACACAGTCGGCACATGACTGCGTCGGTTTCAGACAGGCCGCATGCAGCCCCACATCATAACGTCCCAGGGGCCCTGCCGTTGACACGTGTGAGCTTCAGGCCATCTCTCGCCGACCTCAAAACCGTATCGTTCGCGCCTTCGTGCCACCGGGCGATTTTTTCAGCGCGACTCGTGCGGCGTGGGGCGGCGCAACCGAGGCCAAGGCAACCCTCGGCGCCACGATGGCCGCTATAACGCGACTCCGGATAAGCCGCACTTTTGAGTGCCAGCATCCCGCGTCGCCAAAAAGGCCACATGCGAAAGGCGGCCTTCGCGGTTCAGCAGCGATCGTCAGGTGATGACTCGAAAGTGGTAGCGCAACGCGTAATAAATCACGTACAGCCACGACAGCAGGCCATGCACGATCGCCCATAGCAGCGACTTGTTCGCCGTCCACGAGATCGCGATCGCCAGCGCGCTGCCGAAGCTCACGCCCGCCTTCACCACCTGTCCGCCAGCGCGCATGCTCAGACTTCCCGGTAAACCTGCGCGCCGGCATCGCGGAATTCCGCCGACTTCTCCGCCATGCCGGTATCCAGCGCGGCGATTGCATCGACCCCATGCTCGGCCGCGTAGTCACGCACGTCCTGGGTGATCTTCATCGAGCAGAAATGCGGCCCGCACATCGAACAGAAGTGCGCCAGCTTGTGCGCGTCCTTGGGCAAGGTCTCGTCGTGGAATTCCTTCGCCTTCTCCGGATCCAGGCCGAGGTTGAATTGATCTTCCCAGCGGAACTCGAAGCGCGCCTTGCTCAATGCGTTGTCGCGCACCTGTGCGCCGGGATGGCCCTTGGCGAGGTCGGATGCGTGCGCTGCGATCTTGTAGGCCATGATGCCGTCGCGCACGTCCTGGCGGTTCGGCAGGCCGAGGTGCTCCTTCGGGGTGACGTAGCAAAGCATCGCGGTGCCGAACCAGCCGATCATCGCCGCGCCGATCGCGCTGGTGATGTGGTCGTAGCCCGGCGCGATGTCGGTGGTCAGCGGCCCGAGCGTGTAGAACGGCGCCTCGCCGCATTCGGCCAGCTGCTTGTCCATGTTCTCCTTGATCAGCTGCATCGGCACATGGCCGGGGCCCTCGATCATGGTCTGGACGTCGTGTTTCCAGGCGATCTTCGTGAGCTCGCCGAGTGTTTCCAGCTCGCCAAACTGCGCGGCGTCGTTGGCGTCGGCGATGCAGCCCGGACGCAAGCCGTCGCCGAGCGAGAAGGCAACGTCGTAGGCCTTCATGATTTCGCAGATGTCCTCGAAATGCGTGTAGAGGAAATTTTCCTTGTGGTGCGACAGACACCACTTGGCGAGGATCGAGCCACCGCGCGAGACGATGCCGGTGACGCGCTTGGCGGTCAGCGGCACGTAACGCAGCAGCACGCCGGCGTGGATGGTGAAGTAGTCCACGCCCTGCTCGGCCTGCTCGACCAGCGTGTCGCGAAAAATCTCCCAGGTGAGTTCCTCGGCGCGGCCGTCGACCTTCTCCAGCGCCTGGTAGATCGGCACGGTGCCGATCGGCACCGGCGAGTTGCGCAGGATCCACTCGCGCGTCTCATGGATGTGCTTGCCGGTGGACAGGTCCATCACCGTGTCCGCGCCCCAGCGGATCGCCCACACCAGCTTCTCGACTTCCTCGGCGATGCCGGACGACACCGCGCTGTTACCGATGTTGGCGTTGATCTTGGTGAGGAAATTGCGGCCGATGATCATCGGCTCGCTTTCGGGATGGTTGAGGTTGTTGGGCAGGATCGCGCGGCCACGGGCAATCTCGGCACGCACGAATTCAGGCGTGATCCGCTGCTGGATGCTGGCGCCGAAACTTTCGCCGGCGTGTTGCGCGAGCAGGCCGGTATCGCGGATCGCTTCGATGCGCTGGTTCTCGCGGATCGCGACGAACTCCATCTCTGGCGTGACGATCCCGCGTTTGGCGTAGTGCATCTGCGAGATGTTGGCGCCGGCAATGGCGCGGCGCGGCAGCGGTCGGTACTGGAAGCGCACCGCGTCGAGTTTCGAATCGTGCTCGCGGCCGCGGCCGAATGCCGACGACAACGCGGTCAGCGGCTCGCTGTCGCCACGCTCGGCGATCCACTGCGCGCGCAACGGCAGGAGGCCAGCGGAAAGATCGATCTGCGCCTCGGGATCGGAATACGGCCCCGAGGTGTCATACACGGTGATCGGCGGATTGTCCTCGCCACCGAACAGGGTCGGCGTCTGCGATTGGGTGATCTCGCGCATCGGAACGCGCACGTCGGCACGCGAACCAGACACATGGATTTTGCGCGAGCCGGGGATCGGCCGCGTCACTTCTTCCGAAAGGCGTTCGGTATCGCGGATCAGCTGCGAGGGCACTGCATTCATGGCGTTCGTCCAATGACTTCGGGACGAAGCGGCGGCGCGCACCGCGCATGGCGATGTCGCGAAGCTTCCCTACGGCGGTCTAAACCGCATCAGGTTCGAAGGGTCTGTCTCAACCGGCTTGGCCTTGATCGAAAGCCGGCCGGTACCCCCGCTTCGGCCGCTATTGCACCACGTCGGGCACCACGGAGCCAGTAGCTCAGCGCAATCCTGTGTTGATCCTGTCCAGCGCGCGCCCCCCGGGGCACAGCTCCGCCGGGCCGAGGCTGTTCAGCGGCGCGGCGACGGTGTTGAGGTGGTCATGCAGGTCGTCTGCCTCGGCATCGACGTACAACAGGCCGGTGACGACCTCGCCGCGCGCGTGGCGCTGCTGGATAAGGTTCATCGCGGCGATACGATCGCGCGGGTCGTAGCCGCTGTCCAGCTTGCGCAGGCGCAGCGTTGAACCATCGTGCTGCTCGACCTCGATGACGTCGCCCGCTGGGTAATCGACCGCGATCTCGGCGCGCGACGGGATCACATCGAGCTGGTTGACCGCGTCGTTGTGCTCGCGCACGTAGTCGTAGCTCTTGGTGCTGCCGGCGTGGTTATTGAACGCGACGCAGGGACTGATCACATCGAGGAAGGCCACGCCGCGGTGCGCCAGTGCGCCCTTGATCAGCGGCACCAGTTGCGGCTTGTCGCCGGAGAAGCTGCGTGCGACGTAGGTGGCGCCGAGTTGCAGCGCCATCATCACCATGTCGAGTGGACTGTCGGAGTTGGCGACGCCTTTCTTCGACATCGAGCCCTGGTCGGCAGTGGCGGAGAACTGGCCCTTGGTCAGCCCATAGACGCCATTGTTCTCGACGATGTAGACCATGTCCACGCCGCGCCGCATCGCATGCACGAACTGGCCGATACCGATCGAGGCCGAGTCACCGTCGCCGGACACGCCGAGGTAGATCAGTTCGCGGTTGGCGAGGTTGGCGCCGGTCAGCACCGACGGCATGCGTCCGTGCACGGTATTGAAGCCGTGCGACTGGCCGAGGAAGTAGTCCGGCGTCTTCGAGCTGCAGCCGATGCCCGACAGCTTGGCGACGCGGTGCGGCGCGATGTCCAGTTCCCAGCAGGCCTGGATGATCGCCGCCGAGATCGAGTCGTGTCCGCAACCCGCGCACAGCGTGCTGATCTTGCCTTCGTAGTCGCGACGGGTGAAGCCGATCGCGTTGCAGGCGAGCGAGGGGTGGTGCAGCTTGGGTTTGGCGAGGTAGGTCATCAGGCTACCTTCTCGTGCTGTGCCGCGGGTAGCAACCGATTGGCAATCGCATCGGCGATAAACCGCGCCGTGATCGGCGTGCCGTCGTAGTGCAGTACTGCCACCAGCCGCGCTGGATCAATCCCGAATTCATTGACCAGCAGCGAGCGCAGCTGGCCGTCGCGGTTCTGCTCGACCACGAACACCGAGTCGTGCGCATCGATGAAGGCGCGAACAGAGTCCGGAAACGGGAACGCCCGCAAACGCAGCGTATCGATCGCGATACCCTGCCCCTGCAGACGTTCGATGGCTTCGTGCATCGCCGGGCTGGTCGAACCAAAATAGATCGCCCCGTGCCGCGATGGCACATCGGACTGCTGCACGACCGGCTGCGGCACCAGCACCTTGGCACTGTCGAATTTCTTCAGCAGCCGCTGCATGTTGTAGACGTAGTCCGGGCCGCGCTCGGAATATTGCGCCTGCGGATTGCGCGAGGTGCCGCGGGTGAAGTAGGCGCCCTTGTCCGGGTGCGTGCCGGGCAAGGTGCGGTACGGGATGCCATCGCCGTCGATGTCCTTGTAGCGGGCGAATTCCTTGCCCGCCTCCAGTTCCTCCGCTGTCATCACCTTGCCGCGATCGTAACCGCGCGCGTCATCCCAGGCGAACGGCGCGCACAGGCGCTGGTTCATGCCGATGTCAAGGTCGGTCATCACGAAGACCGGCGTCTGCAGGCGGTCGGCGAGATCCAGCGCCGTTGCCGCGAACTCGAAACATTCATGCGGGTCTTCCGGGAACAGCAGCACATGCTTGGTATCGCCGTGCGAGGCGTGGGCGCAGGCGAGGATGTCGGACTGCTGGGTACGGGTCGGCATGCCGGTCGACGGCCCCCCACGTTGAACATCAATAATCGTTACCGGGATCTCGGCGAAATAGGCCAGGCCGATGAACTCGTTCATCAACGAGATGCCAGGACCGGAGGTGGAAGTGAACGCGCGCGCGCCGTTCCATCCGGCGCCGACGACAATGCCGATCGAGGCGATCTCGTCCTCGGCCTGGATGATGGCGTAGCGCGCGCGGCCATCGGCGTCGACACGGTATTGCTGGCAATACTTCTGGAAACCTTCTGCCAGTGACGACGACGGCGTGATCGGATACCAAGCGCATACGGTGGCGCCGCCGTAGACGCAGCCGAGCGCGGCGGCGGCGTTGCCTTCGACGAAGATGCGGTCGCCGACGGCATCCGCAGGTTCCACGCGCAGGCCGAGCGGGTGCCGCAGATGCTCGCACACCCAGTCGCGGCCCAGATGCAGGGCTTCGATGTTCGGCTTGAGCAGCTTCTCCTTGCCTTTGTATTGCTCGCCGATCAGCGCCTCGAGCACCGCCACGTCGATGTCGAGCAGTGCGCTCAGCGCGCCGACGTACATGATGTTCTTGAACAGCTGGCGCAGGCGCGGATCGCTCCAGGCCGCGTTGCACAGTTCGGTCAGCGGCACGCCGACGATATTGATGTCGTCGCGGAACTTCGATTTCGGCAGCGGCTTGCTGTTGTCGTAGAACAGGTAGCCTCCGGATTCGATCTCGGCGAGGTCGGAGTCCCAGGTCTGCGGATTCATCTGCACCAGCAGGTCGACGCCGCCACGGCGGCCGAGCCAGCCGCGCTCGCTGACCCGCACTTCGTACCAGGTCGGCAGGCCCTGGATGTTGGACGGAAAGATGTTGCGCGGGCTGACCGGCACGCCCATGCGCAGGATCGCCTTGGCGAAAAGTTCGTTCGCGGAGGCCGAACCCGAACCGTTGACGTTGGCGAACTTGACGACGAAATCGTTGACCGCGACCAGCACCGGCTTCAGGACGGAAGGAGCCGCGGGCGCGTTCATCGACCGCCTCCCCAGGCCGTCATTCCTGCGCAAGCAGGAATCCAGCGACTTTTGCTTTTTTCGGAATCCACGGACGAAGAACAAAGACACTGGATCCCGGCTTTCGCCGGGATGACGTGCCAAGAGCAATCGGCAGTGTCTGCACGCATCACGCCGCCGCCCTCGCCTTGTTGCGGCAGCCCGGGCCGGCGTACGTCTCCAGCAACAGGAACTTCTGCATGTCCCAGGCCCCGGTCGGGCAGCGCTCGGCGCACAGGCTGCAATGCAGGCACACGTCCTCGTCCTTGATCATCACCCGTGCCGTCTTCAGCGGCTCGGACACGTACAGGTCCTGCTCGGTGTTGAGCGCCGGTGCGGTCAGCCGCGTGCGCAATTCGGCTTCCTCGCCGTTGCTGGTGAAGGTGATGCAATCGGTCGGGCAGATATCGACGCAGGCATCGCACTCGATGCACTTGTCTCGGGTGAACACGGTCTGCACGTCGCAGTTGAGGCAGCGCTGGGTTTCCTTGAAGGCGGTCGCGGCGTCGAAACCGAGCTCGACCTCGACATGGATGCTGTCCAGCTTCTTCGCCGCCTCCGACCACGGCACCACGTATCGCTCATCCGGTGACACGTCGTTGTCGTAGCTCCACTCGTGAATGCCCATCTTCTGCGAGACGAGATTCACCATCGGCGGTGGCCGCTCGCGCGTGTCTTCGCCATGCAGCAGCTGGTCGATCGAGATCGCCGCGGCATGCCCGTGCGCCACCGCCCAGATGATGTTCTTCGGCCCGAACGCGGCATCGCCGCCGAACAGTACGTGCGGCTGCGACGACTGGAACGTGGTCTTGTCGACCACCGGCATGCCCCATTCGTCGAACGCGATGCCGACATCGCGCTCGATCCACGGGAACGCGTTCTCCTGCCCGACCGCGATCAGCACCTCGTCGCAGGCATGGAATTCGTCCGCCTCGCCGGTCGGCACCAGCTTGCGGCGCCCGCGTTCGTCGTACTCGGCGCGCACGCGCTCGAACGTCATCCCGGTGAGCCGGCCGCTCGCGTGCACGAACGTCTTGGGCACGCGGTAGTCGAGGATCGGAATCCCTTCGTGCTGCGCGTCCTCCTTCTCCCACGGGCTCGCCTTCATCTCGTCGAAGCCCGAGCGCACGATCACCTTGACGTCGCTGCCGCCGAGCCGGCGCGCGCTGCGGCAGCAATCCATCGCGGTATTGCCGCCGCCAAGCACCAGCACGCGCTTGCCGACGGCGGTGACGTGGCCGAAATAGACCGAAGCCAGCCAGTCCAAGCCGACATGAATCTGCGCCGCTGCTTCCGCGCGACCGGGCAGATCGAGGTCGCGCCCGCGCGGCGCGCCGCTGCCGACGAAGACCGCATCGAAGTTTTCCGCCAGCAATGCACGCATCGAATCGATCCGGCGCCCGCCGACGAACTCGACGCCGAGGTCGAGGATGTAGCCGGTTTCCTCGTCGATGACTTCCTCGGGCAGGCGGAAGCGCGGCACCTGGGTGCGCATGAAGCCGCCGGCCTTGGCATCGGCCTCGAACACGATGACTTGGTAACCCAGCGGCGCCAGGTCGCGCGCCACCGTCAGCGAGGCCGGCCCGGCGCCGACGCAGGCGATGCGCTTTCCGTTCAATTGCTGTGCCGGTTGCGGCAGGCGCGCGCGGATGTCGCCCTTGTGATCAGCGGCGACGCGCTTGAGCCGGCAGATCGCTACGGGTTCGGGTTTCTCGCCATTGTTCTCCTCCACGCGCCCGCGCCGGCAGGCCGGCTCGCAGGGGCGGTCGCAGGTACGGCCGAGGATTCCGGGGAATACGTTGGATTCCCAGTTGACCATGTAGGCATCGGCGTAACGGCCGGCGGCGATCAGGCGGATGTATTCCGGCACCTGCGTGTGCGCGGGACAGGCCCACTGGCAGTCGACGACCTTGTGGAAAGTATCCGGGTTGCCGATGTCGGTAGGTCGCACCGTGATCCCTCGCATGGATGGACCGGGCATCCGGCCGTCGACTGCAACCGGAGTCTATGCCGGCTTCCAGTCGGCGTCATGCATCGCGGCCGCCAGCAACGCCGCGAGCGCGCATCCGATCGCTGTCCTGCCCATGCGCATACCCGCGCCCGAAGGCCAAATTAATGAACTTGGCGGTATACTATAAATAACGAACCGGCTAGTCTAGTATTAAGGCATGTCCCGCGTGCCTACCTCCCCCGCCGCTGCACCGTCCAAGGCCCCCGCCCCCGGCCGTCCAAAGGACTTGGGCAAGGGTGCCGCGATCCTGGAGGCGGCCAAGCGGATGTTCACCGTGCATGGCTTCGACGGCGTCAGCATGGATCAGATCGCAGCCGAGGCCGGGGTCTCCAAGCTCACCGTGTACAGCCACTACGGCGACAAGGAGACCCTGTTCGGCGCAGCGGTGAAGGCCTATTGCGAGCAGCGGCTGCCGGACGCGCTGTTTGCAGATGCCCCGGACGTCGCGCTGCGCGAGCGCCTGCTGCAGATCGCGCGCGCGTTCTTCGCCATGATCAGTGCACCCGAGGCGATCGCCGGCCACCGCATCCTGTGCACGCCGCAGATGGCCGGCTCGGCGCTGCCGCAGATGTTCTGGGACGCCGGGCCCAAGCGTGTCCAGACCGCATTCGCAGAGATGCTGGGGCGACGCGTCGCCGCCGGCGAGCTCGACATCGCGGACGTGGCGCGCGCCGCGGCGCAATTCTTCGCGCTGGTCAAGGGTGAGCCGCATGCGCAGCTGGTGTTCGGCTGCTGTCCGCTGCGCGAGGAGGGCTTCGAACCGCACCTGGCTGCAGCGGTCGACCTGTTCCTGTGCGCCTATGCGTTGCGTTGAAAGGATGGCGCGCTTTTTACGAGGACTTCGCACCCATGACATCGTGCCTCATGACATCGTGCCTACTGACTTCTGGCACTCAGTGTCGGTGTGGTAGTACAGCCATCCTGTCCCCGACGTTTGCCATGGCCGACCGGTAAACTTGCCGGTTCGGCGCCTGAGACCTTCCGATGACCACCACGATCGATTACGCCAAAGTCCGCGAAACCATGGTCGAGCAGCAGGTGCGCCCTTGGGACGTACTGGACATCCGCGTGCTGGAGGCGTTGAACACGGTCCCGCGCGATGCCTTCGCGCCGGTCGC
>DASZZT010000081.1:0-14031 GCA_035543275.1 Luteimonas sp.
GGTGATGTCGCGGCGCGCGCCGTGGCGATCGTAGGCGGCGCAGTTGATCACGCATGTTGGGAGCGCGCTGCCCGGCAACGGAATGGAGGCATCGTTCATGCCGGCATCCTGCTCCGCGACGACTTCAGCGGCAAGCGCTCAGCGCTTGCGCAGGGCTGCGAACAACGCCAGGTGGCTCGGCAGCAGCAAGGCGATCCAGTGGGTGTTGTCCTGCCACGGGAATGGCAGCCAGCGCATGATCCAGGCGATCACCGCACTGGCCGTGACGACGGCGAGCCAGCGGCCGAACCAGCGGCCCGCGGTGCGCCCGCGCGCGACACGCCAGCCACCCCGCAGCAGCAACAGGCACAGCGGATTGAATAGCAGCAGGTTCTGGTTGGCCCAGCCGGCGCGATGCGCGGTGCCGAGCCAGATGAACAGCAGCAACAGCGCCAGCAATCCGCACAGCGTCCACATCGGCAACGCCAACCAGGCCAAGCTTCGCGGTGTGCGATGACCGATCCAGAGCAGCACGATGGCGATGGCCAGGCCCCACAGCAGCCACGGCCACCACGGTCGCGCGTATTCCGCCGGCTCCACCGCGATCCGGTGCGGCTGCAGCGTCTGTTCCGACGCGACCAGTGGCCGGCCGTCGGCGAGCGTGGCTTCGCGCAGGCTGTCAGCCAGGCGCATCGGCACGAACGCTTCCTGCCAGCGCGACAGCGGCACGTCGGCGAAAGGACCCAGGCCGATGTCGAAACCCAGCCACATCCACGGCGCCGGTGACGCCAGTCGTACTGCCTCGCTGCGAAAACTGTTGCCGCGCGAGCGTGCCGACAGCTGCCGTTGCAGTGCGCCGCCGAGCGCCCGGTCGATGGCGTCACGCACGCGGGTCGAACAGTTGTCGGTGAAATAGTCGTAACCGTAGTGCGCATGCTCGGGCAGCGCGTTGATGGCGAGTGCATCGGCCAGTGCGCTTGCCTGCTGCGTCGTCAGGTCGAGCCACTGGATCGACACGCCACGGCCTTCGTCGCGATAGGTCGCCAGGTCCTCGCGGAGCGGCAGTGCCACCAGTTGGTAGCGCATCTGCCCGCGCACGAAGCGGCCGATGAAATCCGGTTCGGACGGATCGAAGAAGCCGAAGTTGTATGAGATGGCAACGCCGCGCGCCGGATCATCGATCACGATTGCGTTGTGGCCGAAGCGTTCCCAGAACACCTCGCCCGGCTGCATCGTCATCACGCCAACGCGTGGAGTGACGGCAGGCGGAGTGACAGCAGGCGGCGCAGCGGCGGCGGCGAAGGTCAGCAGCCACAGCACCAGCGCGCCGAACAGGCGCGCCGTGCTAGGTGTCACCGTGAACGCTCACATGCAGCGCATGCAGCCGGCGCGCGTCGGCGCGGGCGATGCGGAAACCGAAGCGACCCAGCGTCAGTTCCTCGCCGGCTTCCGGCAGGTGCCCGATCGCGGCGGTGACCAGCCCGCCGATGGTGTCGTATTCGTCATCGTCGAAGTCGGCGCCGAAGCGCTCGTTGAAGTCGGCGATCGGCGTCAGCGCGTCGACCGCGAACTGGCCGTCGGCCTGCGCCGCGATCAGCGCATCGGGATCCTCGGCGTCGTCGTGTTCGTCGTCGATGTCGCCGACGATCTGCTCGAGCACGTCCTCGATCGTCAACAGGCCGGCGACGCCGCCGTATTCGTCGATCACGATCGCCATGTGGTTGCGCGACTGGCGGAACTCGCGCAACAACACGTTGAGCCGTTTCGATTCCGGGATCAGCACTGCCGGTCGCAGCAGCTCGCGCACGGTGGCGACCCCGCCGTTCTCGGTCACGCCCCGCAGCAGGTCCTTCGCCAGCAGGATGCCGAGGATCTCGTCCTTGTCCTCGCCATGCACCGGAAAACGCGAGTGCCCCGATGCGACCATCAGTTTCGTCAATTCGATCAGCGACGCATCCGCCGGCAGCGCCACCATCTGCGCGCGCGGGATCATGACATCGCCGACCGTGAGCTCGGAGACCGCGATCGCGCCCTCCATCATGCGCAGGGTGTCGGCCGCGATCAGGCCGTCGGCCTGCGCATCACGCAGCAGCTCGACCAGGTCTTCGCGGGTGGTCGGCTCACCAGACAGCATCGAACTGATGCGGTCGAGCCAGGAGCGTCGGCTCTTGTCCGGAGTGGCCGGCGCGGGGGTACTACTGTCGTCCTCGGACATGTTTTTCATGGGAGCGCCCGGACGGGCGGCTGGAAGAGTCTAACGCGGGCGGGTTTCGGGCTGTGAATCGAAGTGCTGTGAATCGAGCGCCAGTGAACCGCGCGGCGCCTCAGCGCTCCAGATAGGGGTCCTCAACGCCGATCCCTGCAAGGATCTCGCGTTCCAGCTGCTCCATGCACTCGGCGTCGCAGGCGTCATCGTGGTCCCAGCCGAGCAGGTGCAGGGCGCCATGCACGGTGAGATGCGCGTAGTGTCCGGCCAGCGGCTTCTTCTGCTCGCGCGCTTCCTTGGCGATCACCGGCGCGCACAGCACCAGGTCGCCGAGCAGGGGCATCTTCACGCCCTTGGGCAGCTTGACCCCTTCGGCCATGTCGGCGGGGAAACTCAGCACGTTGGTGGCGTAGTCCTTGCCGCGATAGTGGCGATTGAGCGCGCGCCCTTCCTTGGTGCCGACGAGGCGGATGGCGAGGTCGGCCTCGCGGATGCGGCCCTCGAGCGCCGCCGCAACCCATTTGCGAAAGCTCACCGCAGCCGGCAATCCGGCGCGTGGTACGGCATAGCCGACGGAGACATCGAGGCGGATCGGACCCTGGGTCATCGCAGCGGTTCGGCGTGGCAGTGGCGACAACGCCGCATCTTACGCCGCGCCCGTTGCCGCATCGTGAGCGTCGCGCGCTTCGTAGGCATTGACGATCCGCGCCACCAGTTGATGCCGCACCACGTCGCGCGATTCGAAGAAGGTGAAGCTGATGCCATCGACGCCGCGCAACACCTCGATCGCATCCTTCAGTCCGGATTTCTGGTGCTTGGGCAGGTCGATCTGGGTCATGTCGCCGGTCACCACCGCGGTGCTGCCGAAGCCGATCCGGGTCAGGAACATCTTCATCTGCTCGATCGAAGTGTTCTGCGCCTCGTCGAGGATCACGAACGCATCATTGAGCGTGCGCCCGCGCATGTACGCCAGCGGCGCGATCTCGATGACGTTCTTCTCCAGCAGCTTGACGACCTTCTCCACGCCGAGCATCTCGTACAGCGCGTCGTACAGCGGGCGCAGGTAGGGATCGACTTTCTGGCTGAAGTCCCCGGGCAGAAAGCCGAGCTTCTCGCCGGCCTCGACCGCCGGTCGCACCAGGACCAGCCGCTGCACCCGCGATTCGTTCAATGCCTCGATCGCCATCGCCACGGCGAGGAAGGTCTTGCCGGTGCCGGCCGGGCCGACGCCGAAGTTGATGTCGTGGGTCGCGATCGCGTGCAGGTACTTAGCCTGGTTGGCACCGCGGCCGCGGATGTTGCCGCGCTTGACCCGGATCGCGATCTCCTGCGGCTCGATGCCGTCGCTGGCGACGCGGTCGGCGTTGGCTTCCATCAGGCGCAGGTGGATCGCGGGTTCGGTCAGGATTTCATCGTCGGCATCGCGCCATAACTCGCGCAGCAGTCTTTCGGTCGTGCCGACCGCGGCCTGCGGGCCGGCCACGCGGAACACGTTGCCACGATTGCCGATCTCGACCCCGAGCCGCAGCTCGAGCATGCGCAGGTGCGCGTCGAACGGGCCGGTCAGGTTGGCCAGGCGCTCGGTATCGGGCGGGTCGAGGGTGAATTCCGTTGTTGTGCGTGCAGGCATTGCGGACTGTGGTGTCATCGCGCTGGAACGCGCCAGCTTGCGCCCGCCCTGCGTTTTTCGCAAAGTGCGACCAGGCACACGAGGATCACGGCATGACCCGCAAATGGATCGTTGTGCATGGCATGGCGCTGTTGTTGGCGCTGGTACTTGCTGGTTGCCGCGACGAGCCGCCGCAGGCGCTGGGCACGCTTGAATACGACCGCATCACGCTGCCGGCGCCCGCTGCCGAGCGCATCGTCGCCATCGACGTGCGTGAAGGCGAGCGCGTGCGTGCCGGCCAGCGTCTGCTGCGGCTGGAAATCGCGCGCACGCAGTCGACGACGCAAGCGGCACAGGCGGAAGCCGAACGCCAGCGCGCGGCGCTCGCGGAACTGGAAGCCGGCCCGCGCAGCGAGGAGATCGCGCGGGCGAAAGCGCAACTGGCCGCGACCCAGGCACAGGCACGCGACGCGCAGGCCTACTACGCAAGGCTGCAGCCGCTGGGCCGGCGGCAGCTGGTCGCCGCCGCCGATGTCGACCGCGCCCGCGCCGCCGCCGGCAATGCCGATGCGCAGGTGCGCGCGGCGCAGGCGTCGCTCGACGAACTCGAACACGGCAGCCGTCGCGAGGACATCGCGCAGGGTGCCGCGGCCGTGCGTGCGTCCGAAGCGCAGGCTGCAGCGCAACAGGTCACGCTGGACAAGCTCGCCATGGTCGCGCCGCGCGCCGGCGTCGTCGACAGCTTGCCGTACAAGCTGGGCGACCAGGCGCCGGTGGGCGCGCCGCTGGCGATCCTGCTGGTCGGCGATGCGCCGTATGCGCGCGTCTATGTGCCCGAGCAGCAACGCGCGAACGTGCATGTCGGCGACGCGGCGCGCGTCTTCGTCGCTGGCCGCGATGCTGCGTTGCAGGGCAAGGTGCGGATGATCCGCAGCGATCCGAGCTTCACGCCGTATTACGCGCTGATCGGAAAGGACGCGGCGCGACTGAGCTATCTGGCCGAGATCGCGTTGGGCGGCAAGGATGCGGCGCAGTTGCCCGCGGGCTTGCCGGTGCGGGTCGAGTTCGACGAATGAGTACGCCGGCGGAGCCCGTGATCCGCGCACGCGGCCTGACCAAGCGTTTCGGCAACCTGGTCGCGGTCGATCACATCGATCTGACCGTGCCGCATGCGCACGTGTACGGCTTCCTCGGGCCGAATGGCTCCGGCAAGTCGACCACGATCCGCATGCTGTGCGGATTGCTGACGCCGACGGCCGGCGAGATCGAGGTGCTCGGCCTGCACATCCCCGAGCAGGCCGAGGCGCTGCGCCGCCGCATCGGTTACATGACCCAGAAATTCTCGCTGTACGAGGATCTGACGGTGCGCGAAAACCTCGAGTTCCTCGCCGCGGTGCAGGACATCCCGAAAGCGCGCGCAGCACAACGGATCGACGAGCTGGGGGCGCAATACCACTTCGAGGATCGGCAGAAGCAGCTCGCCGGCACCCTGAGCGGCGGCCAGAAGCAGCGCCTGGCGCTGGCCGGCGCGATCATCCACAAGCCGGAGTTGCTGTTCCTCGATGAGCCCACCAGCGCGGTCGATCCGCAGTCGCGCCGCGATTTCTGGGAGAAGTTGTTCGAACTCGCCGACGCCGGCACCACCATTCTGGTTTCCACGCACTACATGGACGAGGCCGAACGTTGCCATCGCCTGGCGATCCTCGATCGCGGCGTGCTGGTTGCCGACGGCACCCCGGACGAACTCACCAGCCAGCTCGCCGGGCGCACGTTCGAGATCGACGCCGCGCAGCCGCGACAGGCGCAGCACGTACTCATGGACGTGCCCGGCGTGCTCAGCGTGGCGCAGATCGGCAATACGCTACGCGTGCTGACCGCCGATTCATCGACAGGCGCAGGCGGCGACGCATCGACGCGGTTGCGCGAAGCGCTGGCGAAGGCCGGACTGCAGGCTGAGGTCGTGGCGACGGAGTCCAACCTCGAGGACGTGTTCGTTGCCGCCACCCACGGCGATGAGCGACGCGAGCGTGCCGCATGAACTGGCGCAGGCTCGGCGCGATCGTGGTCAAGGAGCTGCGCCAGTTGCGTCGCGACCGCATCACCCTGGCGATGATCGTCGGCATCCCGGTGATGCAGCTGGTGTTGTTCGGCTATGCGATCAACCTCAATCTGCGCGGGCTGTCGGCCGCCATCGCCGACCAATCCGGGACAGCAGGCTCACGTGCATTGGTGATGGACATGATCGCCACCGGCGTGGTCAGACCGGTGGCGGACGCGCGCACGCCGCAGGAATTGATGGCGATGCTGAAACGTGGAGAGATCAGCGTCGGCATCGCGATCCCGCCGGACTTCGAGCGCCGTCGCATCGACGGCCGCGAGGCGGTGCAGGTACTGGTCGACGGCAGCGACACGGTGGTGCAGGGGGCTGCGATCCAGCTGGCACAACTACCACTCGACAGTTCGAGCAGGATCGCGAAGGCGATCAATCCGCAGCAGATCAGCGTGGTCAGTTTCTACAATCCCGAGCGACGTTCGGCGGTCAACATCGTGCCGGGACTGATCGGCGTGATCCTGACCATGACCATGGTGCTGTTCACCGGCGTTGCCATCGTGCGCGAGCGTGAGCGCGGCAACATGGAACTGTTGATCGCCACGCCCGTGAGCCGCAGCGAGCTGATGATCGGCAAGGTGCTGCCGTACGCGGTGATCGGTCTGGTGCAGACGACCGTGGTGCTGGCACTCGGCGTCTGGCTGTTCCAGGTGCCGGTCCGTGGCGCGGTGCTCGACGTTTATTTCGCCGCCGTGTTGCTGATCCTCGCCAACCTCACGCTGGGCCTGCTGATCTCCACCCGCGCGCAGTCACAGTTCCAGGCGATGCAGATGACGTTCTTCGTATTTTTGCCGTCGCTCCTGCTGTCGGGGTTCATGTTCCCGTTCGCCGGGATGCCGCCCGCGGTGCAGTGGCTGGCAGAGCTGCTGCCGCTGACGCACTTCCTGCGCCTGATCCGCGGCGTGATGCTGCGTGGCGCGGGTCTGTTGGAACTGTGGCCGGATGTGCTGGCGCTGCTGGCTTTTACCGTGGTGATGATGACGGCGGCGATCCTGCGCTTCCGCAAGCGGCTCGACTAGCGTGCGCGGGCGACGGTCCCTACCTGGCGTATCCGCGAAACGCGTCGGAGAGCAGCGAAGAGGCCGCTCAGTCCAGAAATATCAGCCAGGCCGCCACCACGATCAGGGCGAACCCGGCCCAGTGGTTCCATTTCAGCGGCTGCCCGAGGTACCAGACCGAGAAGCCGGCGAATACCAGCAGCGTGATCACTTCCTGCATGCCCTTGAGTTGCGGCGCGCTGTAGACCGAACTGCCCAGACGGTTGGCCGGCACTTGCAGCAGGTATTCGAAAAAAGCGATGCCCCAGCTGACGAGGATCACCAGAAACAGCGGCGATGACTTGTATTTGAGATGCCCGTACCAGGCGAAGGTCATGAAGACGTTGGAACCCAGCAGCAGCAGCACCGGCAGGAAGCGGTCGAGGTTTGGCATGGGCATCATCGGCGTGGAACGACGGGACAGCCTACCGTCTTCACGCGGTTTCCACCCGGCACTCGGCACCTTTCACAAAGCTGAAGACGAGGATACCTCCATGCGTGCATCGCAAGAACCCGCGGGTCTGGTCCTGATCGTGGAAGACAACCGCAACATTTCCGAAATGGTCGGCGAATACCTCGAGAGCCGCGGTTTCGAGGTCGACTACGCCTCCGATGGCCTTGACGGCTATCGCCTGGCCTCGGAGAACAGCTACGACGTGGTGGTGCTCGATCTGATGCTGCCGCGACTGGACGGTATCGAGGTCTGCAAGCGCCTGCGTGAGGAAGCGCGCAAATCCACGCCGGTATTGATGCTGACTGCGCGCGACACCCTTGACGAGAAGCTCACGGGCTTGTCCGTCGGTGCCGATGACTACCTGACCAAACCATTCGCGATCCAGGAACTGGAAGCGCGGCTGCGTGCGCTGATCCGCCGCGAGCGCCGCCAGGTCGGCTCCGAGGTGCTGAAGATCGCCGATCTGATACTCGATCCGGCATCGCTGCGCGCCACCCGTGGCGGCGTCGAGCTGCAACTCTCGCCGATCGGCCTGAAGTTGTTGACCATCCTGATGCGCGAGTCACCGCGTGTGGTCAGTCGCCAGGAGATCGAGCGCGAGATCTGGGGCAACGGCCTGCCGGATTCGGACACCCTGCGCAGCCATCTGTACAACCTGCGCAAGACCATCGACAAGCCGTACGCCAAGCCGTTGCTGCATACCGTGCAGAGCGCCGGCTATCGCATCGCGGATATCGAACAACCGCCGGCCTGACGACGCGCCATCATGACGCAGGGCCTGCCGCGCCAGCTGCGCATTGCCTTTCTGCTGCAGGTGATGATGGCCAGCATCGTGATCGTCGCCGGCGCATACGCATCGGTCACGGTCGTGCAGCACGAGCTTGCACGGCAGTCGCTGGAGGACGAAGCCAGTTACTACTGGGGACAGCGTGCAAACGACATCTCCAGGGCTGCGCCGGACGGCGAGGCATTGCACGGGTATGCGATCGCGGCCGGCGCTTCCGCCGCCGCCGTGCCGGAGGCATTGCGCAACTTGCCGCCGGGCCTGCATTCGGTGCAGGACCTGTTGGTGCTGGTCCAGGACCGCGGCGGCGTGCGCCTGTACCTGACGTATTCGCAGTCGTTGATCGATCGGGTGTCGTGGCTGCTGGTGGCGGTACCGGTGCTGCTGGCGTTGCTGGCGGTGGTCGCCAGTTCCTGGTTCACCTACCGCATGTCGCGACGGCTGGTGACGCCGGTGCACTGGCTGGCGCGTGAAGTCGGCCGCTGGGGGCCGATGGAGATCGACACCGCGGCGCTGGCATCGGACCAACTGCCCGCCGACGCCGGCATGGAAACCCGCCAGCTCGCCGGAGCCCTGCAGCGGATGGGCGATCGCATGCGCGCATTCGTGCGGCGCGAGCGCGACTTCACCCGCGACGCCAGCCACGAGCTGCGCACGCCGCTGACCGTGATCCGCGTCGCCAGCGACCTGATGCTTGGCGATCCGGAGTTGCCCGAGCGCGCGCACCGCTCGCTGGCGCGGATCCAGCGCGCCGGTCGCGACATGGAGGCGGTGATCGACGCGTTCCTGATCCTGGCGCGGGAGAGCGACATCGAACCGCAGCGCGAGGATTTCCAGGTGCGCGATGTGGTCTACGAAGAAGTCGGGAAAGTGCGTGCGTCGCTCGCCGGCAAGCCGGTCGACCTGCAGGTGGTGGAAACCGCGACCCCTCACCTGTATGCCTCGCCGCGAGTGCTGGGCGTGATGCTCGGCAACCTGCTCGCCAATGCCTGCACCTTCACCGAGCACGGCAGGATCAATGTGCGCATCGAAGGTGACCGCGTGATCGTGCAGGACAGCGGCATCGGCATGTCGGCCGAATCCCTGCAGCGAGCCTACGATCCGTTCTACCGCGTCGATCCGGTCAATCCGACGGGCAAGGGCATGGGCCTGTCGATCGTGCGCCGCCTCGGCGAGCGCTTCGGCTGGCCGGTCAGCCTGGAAAGCGCGCCGGGCATTGGCACCACCGCAACGATCCGCTTCGTGGGCTGACCGCCGCTGCTGAACCGTCCCACCTGCATGCCGCGGCCAAGGTCAACCCGCATGCGTGTCAGTCGTTAGCCTGCGTTGACCCCACCTGCATTGACCCCAGGAGTCTCCCGACCGAATGCGCACAAGCCCGCCAACCGCCCGCAACCTTCGCCGCATTGGCATGCTGCTCGCTGCCGTCGTCATCGCGGCGGCCGCCACGTGGTACTGGACGGTGCACAAGGCCGATGCCAGTGCCGGCGCTTATCGCACCGCGGCGGTCGAGCGCGGCGACATCCGAGTCGCGATCTCCGCCACCGGCACGCTGGCGGCGATTTCGACCGTCGATGTCGGCAGCCAGATCTCGGGCCAGGTCACGCAGGTGCTGGCCGATTTCAACGATCGCGTGCACAAGGACGACATCCTCGCCCGCATCGACCCGTCCACTTACGAGGCCCAGATCGCCCAGGGATCGGCCGCGATCGCCAGCGCCCGCGCCAACCTTGCCAGCGCGCAGGCGACACAGCGCAACGCCGACGCCGACTACGCCCGCAAGTCGCAACTCGCGCAGCAGCAACTCGTCGCGCGCAGCGATGCCGACCTCGCCCGTGCTGCGCGCGACCAGGCGCGCGCGCAGGTCAACGCCGCGCAGGCGCAGATCACCCAGCAACAGGCTTCGACCCAGACCACGCGCCTGAACCTGCAGCGCACCGTGATCCGCTCACCGGTCGACGGCGTGGTGCTGACGCGCACGATCGAGCCCGGTCAGACCGTGGCCGCCAGCCTGCAGTCGCCGGTGCTGTTCCAGATCGCCGAAGACCTGTCGAAGATGGAAATCGTGCTGGCGCTGGACGAGGCCGACATCGGCCAGGTCAAGGCCGGGCAGGCGGTGTCGTTCAGCGTCGACGCATTCCCGGAGCGCCAATTCCGCGGCAGCGTGCAGCAGGTGCGCCTGTCGGCCACCAATACCAGCAACGTGATCACCTATCCGGTGGTGGTGTCGGTGGACAACAGCGACCAGACCCTGCTGCCCGGCATGACCGCCAATGCCCAGATCGAAGTCAGCCGCCGCGACAACGTGCTGCGCGTGGCCAACACCGCGCTGCGCTTCAAGCCGGCCGAGGAAG
Organism: Luteimonas sp.; assembly: GCA_035543275.1. Classification (GTDB taxonomy): domain Bacteria; phylum Pseudomonadota; class Gammaproteobacteria; order Xanthomonadales; family Xanthomonadaceae; genus Cognatiluteimonas. The sequence goes on from DASZZT010000081.1 coordinate 10,534, forward strand.
CAGCTGCTGGTACGGCTGCGCAGGCAGCGCCAGGCCCGCGCGGTGGCGGCCTGACCGACGAGCTGCCGCGCATCGCGCAGGGCCTGCAGTTGGACGCCAGCCAGCAGACGGCGCTGGACAGCGCGATCGACGCAACGCGTCAGCGCGCTGCGGCGCGCCAGGCACCGCAGGCGCAAGGTAGCGGCGGCAGTCCCTTGTTCGGCGGCGGCCCGGGCCGCGGCGGAGCATCCGGCAACAGCAACAGCGGCGGCAACCAGGGCGCGATGCGGCAACGCATGCTGGAGCGTTTCAACCAGCAGTTCGCCGCCTTCCGCGCCTCCTTGAGCGCCGAACAGAAGGCGCGTTGGGACAGCGAGGTGGCCGCGCTGGTGATCGCGCGCCGCGCGCCGCTGTACAAGCTGGTCGACGGCAAGCCGAAGCAGGTGATGGTGCGCGTCGGCGCGTCGGATGGCAGCAATACCGAGGTCTCCGGCGACATCCGCGAAGGCGATTTGGTAATCGTCGGCAGCGAGCGCGCGGTCGAATCCAAATGAGCGCGCCCCAATGAGCGCGGTTGTCGCCAGCGAGCGCGTCGCGGTGATCGAAACCCGCGGCCTGGGCATGGTGTATTCGCCAGGGACGCAGGCCGAGGTGGTCGCGCTGAAGAACGTCGACCTGCGCATCCAGCGTGGCGAATTCGTCGCCATCATGGGGCCGTCGGGATCCGGAAAATCGACGCTGATGAACCTGATCGGCTGCCTGGACCGGCCGACTTCGGGCCATTACCTGTGCGATGGCGTCGACGTGTCCACGCTCGATGCCGAACAGCGCGCCGTCCTGCGTCGCGACAAGATCGGATTCGTGTTCCAGGGCTTCAACCTGTTGCCGCGCATGAGCGCGCTGGAGAACGTGGCGATGCCGATGAGCTATGTCGGCGGCGATCCCGAGCAGCGCCGCGAGGCCGCGCGCGCAGCGCTGGCCGCCGTCGGCCTGGCCGAACGCACCGGGCATCGTCCCAGCGAATTGTCCGGCGGCCAACAGCAACGCGTCGCCATCGCGCGCGCGCTGATCAATCGCCCGCCGATCCTGCTGGCCGACGAACCCACCGGTGCGCTCGACTCCAGGACCGGCGAGGAAATCCTCACCCTGTTCAAGCGCCTGCGCGACGAGGACCACATCGTGGTCTTGATCACCCACGACGCGCACGTCGCCGAGCACGCCGACCGCATCTACGAGATGCGCGATGGCGAGTTGCACGCGCAGCAGGCCATGGCATGAGCTTCATCGACGTCCTGCGCACCGCGATCTTCGCCCTGCGCGGCAACTGGCTGCGCAGCGCGCTGACTTCGCTGGGCGTGATCATCGGGATCGCGGCAGTGATCGTGATGGTGTCGGTGGGACAGGGCACCCAGGCCGAGATCGACAAGCTGGTATCGGGACTGGGTTCCAACCGCCTGGACATCAGCGGCGGCGGCGGCTTCGGCGGCGGCGGCGTACGCATCGCCGCGGGCAGTCGTTACACCCTGTCCGAAGGCGACGCCAAGGCGATCCGCGATGAGATCCCGGAAGTGCAGTTCGTCGCGGCTTCGCTACGCGGTGGTTCGCAGATCGTGTACGCCGAGAACAACTGGTCGACCCAGTGGCAGGGCGTGCAGCCGGACTGGTTCGACATCAACGAGTGGACCATCGCCAGCGGCCAGGGCTTCGAGACCCGTGATTATTCCGGCGCGGCGAAGTCGATCCTGCTCGGCGAGACCGTGCGTCGCGAACTGTTCGGCGACGAGGATCCGATCGGCCAGACGGTGCGCCTGGGCCGGGTGCCGTTCACCGTGGTCGGCACGCTCGGCAGCAAGGGCCAGGGTGGCTTCGGTGGGGGCCAGGACCAGGACGACCTGGTCGTGGTGCCCCTGGAAACCGCGCGCCGTCGCCTGTCCGGATCCGGCGCGCTGCCGCCAGGCGCAGTGCAGCAGATCACGCTGGGGATCGCGCGCGCCGAGGACCTGACCTATGCGCAGGGCGAAATCGAGGCGCTGCTGCGGCAGCGGCACAAGATCCAGGCCGGTGAGGACGACGACTTCAGCGTGCGCAACATTGCCGAGTTGGTGGCCACGCGCACCCAGACCACGCGACTGATGTCGTTGCTGCTGGGGGCGGTCGCCGGCATTTCGCTGATCGTCGGCGGCATCGGCATCATGAACATCATGCTGGTGTCGGTGACCGAACGCATCCGCGAGATCGGCCTGCGCATGGCCGTCGGCGCCGGCCCAAGCGCCATTCGCAAGCAGTTCCTCGCCGAGGCGATGCTGATCTCGCTGATCGGCGGTGCGCTGGGTATCGCGATCGGCATCATCGGTGCGCTGCTGGTCGGCAAGTTCGGTGCATTGCCGGTAGTGCTGAACGGGCAGGTGATCGGCATGGCAGCCGGCTTCTCGATTGCCACCGGCCTGTTCTTCGGCTACTACCCGGCGCGCAAGGCGTCGCTGCTGGATCCGATCGAGGCGCTGCGACAGCAATGACGACGCGCCGGCGTTATCCTGCAGCCATGACCTCCGGAGGATCGCCATGTATCGAGTCCTGTTGCCGTTGTTGCTTGTGCTGGTCGCAATGAACGCGCAAGCAGCAGACAAACCGCATACCGCGCTCGTCATCCACGGCGGCGCCGGGGTGATCGAACGCGGCGCCCTTACTGCCGAGGACGAGCGCGCGATCCGCGTCGACCTCAACCTCGCGCTTGACGCCGGCAATGCCGTGCTGGCGAAGGGCGGCGCAGCACTCGACGCGGTCCAGGCCGTGATCCAGGTGCTGGAAGATTCACCGCGCTTCAACGCCGGCAAGGGCGCGGTGTTCAACGCGCAGGGCAAGCACGAACTGGACGCCTCGATCATGGAAGGCCACACCCGTCGTGCCGGTGCGGTCGCCGGGGTGACCACGGTGCGCCACCCGATCCAGCTGGCGCGTGCGGTGATGCAGCATTCCGAGCACGTGATGCTGGCCGGCGCAGGTGCCGAGGCGTTCGCCGACACGCGGCCTGAACTCGAACGTGTGCCGAACAGCTGGTTCGACACCGACGTACGCCGCAAGCAGCTCGAAAAGGCGCAGGCCGCTGAACAAGCGCAAGCGTCGACCGGCGTGCCGGCGATGCCCGGCGGCTATTTCGGCACTGTCGGTGCGGTCGCGCTGGACGCGCAGGGCCACATCGCCGCGGCGACCTCGACCGGCGGCATGACCAACAAGCGCTGGGGACGGGTCGGCGATTCGCCGATCATCGGCGCCGGGACCTGGGCCGACGATCGCTGTGGCGTGTCGGGTACCGGCTGGGGCGAGTTCTACATCCGCTTTGCTGTCGCGCACGACATCTGCGCGCGCGTCGCCTACCGCGGCGACACGCTGGCCGTGGCGGCGGAAGAGGTCGTGAACAGGATCGTGCCAGCGGCGGGTGGCGACGGCGGCGCGATCGCGCTGGATCGCGACGGCAACATCGCGATGCCGTTCAACACCTCAGGCATGTACCGCGGCTGG
>DASZZT010000082.1:0-13122 GCA_035543275.1 Luteimonas sp.
CGACCTGTCGCGCAAGATCGCGGTCGATGCGCAGGGCGAGATCCTGCAGCTCAAGGACACCCTCAACACGATGGTCGACCAGCTCAACGGCTTTGCCTCGGAAGTCACGCGCGTGGCACGCGAGGTCGGCACCGAGGGCAAGCTCGGTGGCCAGGCCGCGGTGCCGGGCGTCGCGGGTACGTGGAAGGACCTCACCGACAACGTCAACTCGATGGCATCCAACCTGACCAGCCAGGTGCGCAACATCGCCGAGGTCACCACCGCCGTCGCCAAGGGCGACCTGTCGCGCAAGATCGGCGTGGACGTCAAGGGCGAGTTCCTCGAACTCAAGGACACCATCAACACGATGGTCGACCAGCTCAACGGCTTTGCCTCGGAAGTGACGCGCGTGGCGCGCGAGGTCGGCACCGAAGGCAAGCTCGGCGGCCAGGCCGCGGTACCCGGCACCGCCGGCATCTGGGAAGACCTCACCGCCAACGTCAACCAGCTCGCCGCCAACCTGACGACGCAGGTGCGCGCGATTGCCGAAGTCGCCACCGCGGTGACCCAAGGCGACCTGACGCGCTCGATCCAGGTCGATGTGCGCGGCGAGGTCGCCGATCTCAAGAACAACATCAACACGATGATCGGCACCCTGCGCGCGACCACCGAATCCAACCGCGAGCAGGATTGGTTGAAGACCAACCTCGCCAAGTTCAGCGGCATGATGCAGGGCCAGCGCGACCTGATCACGCTCGGACACATGCTGCTGTCGGAACTGGCGCCGCTGGTCAACGCGCAACAGGGGCTGATGTACATGGCCGAAGTCGATGGCGACGATCCTGGTCACCGGCGCCTGCGCCAGCTCGCCGGTTATGCCGATGCCGACAGTTCGCCGGCCGCACGCACGGTGCGTTTCGGCGAAGGCCTGATCGGCCAGTGCGCCGCGCAGGCACGATTGATCGTGATCGACGACCTGCCGGCGGGTGTCGTGCAGATCGAATCCGGCCTGCTGAATGCCGTACCGCGCAGCGTGATCGTGCTGCCGGTGCTGTTCGAGGACCAGGTCAAGGCGGTGATCGAACTGGCCTCGCTGTCGGAATTCACCACATCGCAGCGCGCGCTCCTGGAGCAACTCAGCGGCAGCATCGGCGTCGTGCTCAACACCATCGAGGCGACCATGCGCACCGAGCACCTGCTCTCGCAATCGCAGCAGCTGGCAGGCGAGCTGCAGTCGCAGCAGAAGGAACTGCAGCAGACCAACGAGGACATCGCGCTCAAGGCCGCCTTGCTGGCAGAACAGAAGGCCGAGGTCGAGCACAAGAACCAGCAGATCGAGCACGCGCGGCGCGAACTGGAGGACAAGGCCGCGGAGCTGGCGCTGAGCTCGCGCTACAAGTCCGAGTTCCTCGCCAACATGTCGCACGAGCTGCGCACGCCGCTGAACTCGATCCTGATCCTGGGCCAGCAGTTGGCCGAGAACCCGGACACCAATCTCAGCGAGCGCCAGGTCGAATACGCCAAGACCATCCACGCCGCCGGCACCGATCTGCTGCACCTGATCAGCGACATCCTCGATCTGTCCAAGATCGAATCGGGCACCGTCACCGTCGACAGCGAAGAGATCGCGTTCGCGCACCTGCGCGAGAACATCGAACGCGGCTTCCGCCATGAAGCAGAACGGCGCGCGCTGCAGTTCTCGGTCGATTTCGAATCCGAACTCGGGCGCGCGCTCAACACCGATCCCAAGCGACTGCAGCAGATCCTCAAGAACCTGCTGTCGAACGCGTTCAAGTTCACCGAGCAGGGCAGCGTGCGATTGTCGGCGCGGGTCGCCAGCAGCGGCTGGAGCACGGGCCACACGATCCTCGACCAGGCGCCGACCGTGGTCGCGTTCGAAGTCAGCGACACCGGCATCGGCATTTCGCCGGAAAAGCAGAGGATCGTGTTCGAGGCATTCCAGCAGGCCGACGCGGGCACCTCGCGCAAGTACGGCGGCACCGGCCTGGGCCTTGCGATCAGCCGCGAGATCGCCGGCCTGCTCGGCGGCGAGTTGCGCCTGCGCAGCGCCCCGGGCAAGGGCAGCACCTTCACCCTGTACCTGCCGCTGAACTATATCGGTGCCGGCAACGAACACGGTCTGCCGGGAGCCGAGGGCATGCTGCATCATCATGCCCATGCCAGTGCGGCCGATGCATCGCTGCCGGCGCTGCAGGATGTCGCCGATGACCGCACCGAACTGTTGCCCGGCGAACCCTCGCTGCTGGTGGTCGAGGACGATCCGCGCTACGCCACCGTTCTGCGCGACCTCGCGCGCTCGCGCGGCTTCAAGGTGCTGGTCGCCAACCGCGGCAGCGAGGCGCTGCGTCTGGTGCGCGAATACAAGCCGAGCGCGATCTCGCTCGACATCTTCCTGCCCGACATGCTCGGCTGGACCGTGCTGGCGCGGCTGAAACAGGACTCGGCGACCCGCCACATCCCGGTGCAGATCGTCACCGTCGAGGAGGAGCGCCACCACGGCATCGAGCGCGGCGCGTTTGCCTACCTCGCCAAGCCGGCAAGCACCGAAACCATCGACGCGGCGTTGCAGCGGATCAAGGAATACTCGCTGCCGCGGGTCAAGCGCCTGCTGATCGTCGAGGACGACCCCAGCGAGCGCATGAGCATCGAGGAACTGATCCGCCACGACGACATCGCCATCGATACCGTCGGCAGCGGCGAGGAGGCTTTGGCGGCGCTGCGCAGCGGCAGCTACGACTGCGCCGTGCTCGACCTGCGCCTGCCCGACATGAGCGGCTTCGAACTGCTGGACCGGATCCAGGACGAACCCGGCCTGCGCGAACTGCCGATCGTGGTGTTCACCGGCAAGGATCTGAGCGCCGCCGAGGAGCAGCGCCTGAAGAAGGCCGCCAAGTCGGTGGTGATCAAGGGCGTGGAGTCTCCCGAACGCCTGCTCGACGAGACCGCATTGTTCCTGCATCGCGTCATCGCCGAGTTGCCGCCGGCCAAGCGACGCATGGTGCAGCGGCTGCACGAATCCGACGAGGCGCTGCGCGACAAGCGCGTGCTGGTGGTCGACGACGACGTGCGCAACATCTTCGCGCTGTCCAGCGTGCTCGAGCGCCACGGCATGTCGGTGGTCACCGCCGGCAACGGCCAGGAGGCGATCGAGAAAGTCACCAGCGACCGCGACATCGACCTGGTGCTGATGGACATCATGATGCCGGGCATGGACGGCTACGACACCATGCGTGCGATCCGCGGCGATCCGGATTCGCGCGCGCTGCCGATCGTCGCGCTGACCGCCAAGGCGATGAAGGGCGACCGCGAGAAATGCCTGGAGGCTGGCGCCTCCGACTACCTCGCCAAGCCCGTCGTCACCGATCAGTTGCTCGGAGTGCTGCGGCAATGGCTGCATCGCTGACCCCCACGTCGCAGCAGGATGGGCCGGAGCAGCAGACGGAAGCACCGGTCAAGATCCTGCTGGTCGACGACCAGCCCGCACGGCTGCTGACGTATCGCGCGATCCTGGATCCGCTTGGCGAACGGCTGGTCGAGGCCAGTTCCGGCACCGAAGCGCTGCAACGGCTGATGGAGGACGAGTACGCCGTCATCCTGCTCGACGTCAACATGCCCGGCATGGATGGCTTTGAGACGGCGAGCCTGATCCACCAGCATCCGCGTTTCGAGAAGACGCCGATCATCTTCGTCACCGCGGTCAACGTCACCGACATGGACCGGCTGCGCGGTTACAAGCTCGGCGCGGTCGACTACGTGATGGTGCCGATCATCCCGGAGATCCTGCGCAGCAAGGTGATGGTGCTGGTCGAGCTGTACCGCAAGCGCCGCGAGCTGCAAATCGCCAACGCCGCGCTGCAGGCCGAGAAGGCGCGCGAACTCGAGCGCCTGAACGCATCGCTACGCGAGGCCAATGCCGAGCTTGGCGCGCGCAACATGGACCTGCGCAACGAAATCAGCGAGCGCGCGCGCGCCGAGGAGCGCCTGCGCGAGACCGACCGACGCAAGGACGAATTCCTCGCCACCCTTGCCCACGAATTGCGCAATCCGCTGGCGCCGCTGCTCAACGCGCTCAACGTCCGCCGCCTGTCCCGACCCGATGCCGACGATCCGCTGCAGGATCTGATGGAGCGGCAGATGACCTTGCTGGTACGCCTGATCGACGACCTGCTCGATGTCGCCCGCATCACTCGCGGCAAGCTGGTGCTGCGCAAGCACGCGACCACGCTCGATCAAGTGCTGCGCTCGGCGATCGAGACCGCGACGCCGGTGATCGAACAGGGTCGCCATCGCCTGCGGCTGCAACTGCCGCAGCAACCGGTGCCGCTGCACGCCGACGGCACGCGGCTGTCGCAGGTGTTCGCCAACCTGCTCAACAACGCCGCCAAGTATTCCGATCCCGGCAGCGACATCGATTTGATTGCCAGCCTCGACGACGCCCCCGACGGAAACTGGGTCGAGCTGCGGGTACGCGACACCGGCATCGGCCTCAACGCGGAACAGGCGCAGGCGATCTTCGAGCTGTTCACACAGGCTGACAATGCAATCGAGCGCGCCCGCGGCGGGCTCGGCATCGGATTGACCCTGGTGCGGCATCTGGTGGAGATGCATGGTGGCGAGGTCGCCGTGCACAGCGATGGACTCGGCCACGGCAGCGAATTCCGCGTGCGCCTGCCGCATGAGTCCGCCATCCCGCTTGCCCAGTCGTCCGCGCCGCCGCCCGTGGCCGAGACGGCGCTTCCGCTCGCCCCCGGCCGTCGTGCACTGGTGGTCGACGACAACCGCGATGCCGCCGATACGCTGGCAATGATGCTGGAGTTGCTGGGGCTGCAGGTGCGACGCCTGTACGAGCCGCTGGCGGTGGACGCCGAGTTCGAGGCCTTCGCGCCGCACGTGGTGTTCCTCGATGTCGGCATGCCTGGCCGCAGTGGTTACGACGTCGCCAGCGCGTTGCGCGCGATGCCCGCCGGACGCGACGTGCTGCTGGTCGCCGTCACCGGCTGGGGCCAGCCGGAAGATCGCCGGCGCACGCAGGCGGCAGGCTTCGACCAGCACCTGGTGAAGCCGCCGGAACTGGAGGCGATCCGCGACATCTGCATCGCACTTGGCCAGCGCACGTCGGCGTGAGCATACCGGCATGAGCACGCCCCCGCGCTGGCTCGACCGCCTCGCGCACGACCTGCGTGGCCCGCTGACCCCGCTGCAGACCGCTGCCTACCTGTTGCGCAGCGGGCAGCTGGAACCGGAACGGCAGCAGGAGCTGTTCGTGCTGATCGAACGGCAGACGCGGCGGCTGGCACGCATGATCGAGGAGCTCGGCGACTGGTCGCGCGCCAGCCAACACGCCCTGCTCGGCGCGCGCGAGCCGTGCGAACCGGCGCTGCTGCTCGACAACGCGATCAGCGGGATCAGCGGGATCAGGTTTGCCGACGCGACCGCACCAGTCGTCGTCGACGAGACCGGCGAAACCATCGTCCAGGGCGACCCGATACGCCTGATCCAGTTGCTGCGGACGCTGATCGAATTCGCCGCGGCACGGAACAACGCGCCGCAAGTGCGGATGCGGATTGCCGGCGACCGCGTGCAGATCGATGTCCTCGATCCCGGCGCCACGCCTGATCCCGCGCAACTGGCGGCGCTGCTCGAAGAGCCGCTGCCCGAGCCCTTCGATGAAGGACTGGGCCTGCGCTTGCTGATTGCACGCGCGATCGCCGAAGCGCATGTCGGCACCCTGGTGGCCGAGACCGATGTCGGCGGCGGCCTGCGCCTGCGCTGCGAACTGCCGCTTGCCGGCAACTGATTGCGTTTCCGTTCATGGTGAGCTTGTCGAACCATGAGCGGAATCAAGCGTCCGCGTTGGTCACAGGCGCGTAGCTCCCTAGTCGCGATTTTTCCGCTGCGGATACAACGGCGGCAACGGCTCTGCCGCGACACTTTCGGCAGCGTGCCAGCGCGGGCCGCGCTTGAATGCCTCGCGCAGCGCCGCGCGCGCGGCCACGCCGTCGCCGCCGGCCCAGCGTGCGCGTTGCAGCGATTCGATCGCCGCCAGTTGCGCCGGATCGGCCAGCCGCGAGCGCAATGCATCGGGGTCGGCGACTGGCGGCGACGCCATCGCGCACAATGCGTCGGCCACATCGCCGAGATCGCCGTTGTCGAGCGCGCGCCGCAGGTCGGTCTGGGTGGCGTGCGCCGTCGCGGAAGCCGGAACCGTACTGCCGTCATTGTCAGAGGTCGGTTGCGGCGACGGCCGGCGATGCAACCCCCACATGAAGGTCAACAGCCACAGTGCCGCGAACAGCACCGTGGCGAATGCCCACGGTCGCACTGCGCCCTGCACACCGGGCACGCGGATCCAACCGCGATCCGCGTCTTGCACAGGCGCATTCGCCGCAGCCGCGGGTGCCGCACCGAATCCATTGGCGCCGGGTGCGACCTGCAGCGTGATGTCGGGCAACGCTGCCGTGCGGGCGATACCGGCGCGCACGTCCCACCATGCCAGTCGTGGCCCGCTGATGCGCAGGCTGCCGGCCTGCGCCGGCACGATCGAGAACTTGCGTGCGATCCGCACCTGCGGGCGGCCGTCGCGAAAGGTTTCATCCGCCTGCAGCGGATCGGCAAATACTTGTGCAACGCCGGCTTGCGCGCCGCTGGCCTGCAGCTGCAGTTCCGGCATCTGCGCGGCATTGGCGCCGTCGGCGCTGGCCTCGACGGTGACGGTGACGGCTTCGCCGGCACGCGCGGCCTGCGGCGTGGCGAGATAGCGCAGCGTCAACGCGCGCAATGGCAGCCATGGCTGCGGCGCATTCGCCGGGATCGCGCGCACGCGCAGGAAGTGCGGCGGACCGTTGGCACGCAGGTCACGCTGGCCGTCGCCGAACAGTTCGTCGAAGAAGCCACCGGCGCCGCGCCCCTGGAAGCGCGCGCCGGGAATGGTCAACGTGCCGCTGTGCTCGGGGATCAGCTGGTAGTGACGCTCGACCACGGTATAGCGCTGCCCGGCCATGTCGCGCGTGTATTGCACGTCGTCGCCGACTTTCTGCAGCGAGGCGCCCTCGGGCGGGTCCTGGTCGAGCTGACCGGAGATCAACGGCGTGGCGTAGTACAACCGCACGCTGTAGCCAACCGCCTGCTGCACATACGGTTCCTGCGCGTCGGTTTCAGCCTCGATGAACACGGCGCTGCCGGCGTGCGCAGGCACCGCCGCCGAAGGCGTCACCGTCAGCGTCAACGGTTGCGTGCGCTGGTTGCCGATCCGCAAGCCGGGGATGCCGATCACGCCGTCGCGTTTGGGTTGCAACGCGACCGCGAACAGCGTGCGGCTGCGACCAACGCCGTTGACGTTCTCGTATTGCTGGCTGCTGCTGTTGCCGCTGAGGGTGTAGTCGCCGAGCAGCGGCGCGTAGTCGGGCGCGTCGACGCCGGGCTGGTCGGTCTCGACGTTGAGGGTCGCAGTCTCGCCAAGCGCGATGCGATCGCGATCCAGCCAGGCGCGCGTCTGCGCCTGCGCCGTCGAGGCAAGCAGGAATGTCAGCAACAGCGACAGCAGCGTAATGACGAATGCGTTGAGCGCGCGCGACATCAGTTGCCCCCTTGCTGGCGACGTTCGTATTCGAGCCGGAACCTGGCGCGCAGCAGGCCACCAGGATCGTCCGGCACGCGTCGCAGCCAGGCTTCGTTGGCAAGGCGACGCTCGCGCTCGGCTGGAGTTTCGGTGCGCTCCGTGGCCTTCGCCTCCTGTTGCGACTGTCCCTGCTGCGGCTGGCGCAGCGCGCGCTGCATGCGCTCACGTTGGGCCGCGTCAGCAGCGCGCTGCGCCGCGGCATCGGCGGGCTCGTCGGGCTTTGCCCCCTGGCCGCTGTTGTCCTGCTTTGGCGATTGCGACGACTGCGGTTGCTGCGGCTTGCGGTCCTGCGATGGCTGGTCTTGCGGTTGCGATTGCGGCTGCGGCGGGGTTTGCGCGCCCTGGTCCTGGCCGGACTGCGGATTGCCTTGCCCGCCTTGCCGGCCTTGATTCTGGTTGCTCTGGTTGTTATTGCCTTGCTTCTGTCCAGACGGCGGCTTGCGCCTCTTCGCCGCCTCGACCGCGCGCCTGTTGGCGATCGCATCGGCCATGCCCGGTTGCTGCCGCAATGCGTCGTCGTAGGCGGCGATCGCGGCGTCGTAATTGCCGGCCTTCGCCAGCGCGTTGCCGCGATTGTAGGCAGCATCGGCGCCGGGCAATCCGTCCCAGTTTTTTTGTGCAGTGGCGAAGTCGTTCTTCCGATACGCTTCGACCCCCTGTTCCAGGCGCGCATGCGCCTGCTGGTCCGGGCGCAGCCACCACTCGCGTTCCGCCGCGCGCGCAGGCTGCCACGGCAACCATGCGCATAACAGCAGTACCGCCAACGCACCGCCACGACGGAATGCGAACAGCGCCAGCAACAACAGCGGCGGCAGCAGCCAGTAGCCCTGGTCGAGCCATATGGCGGTTTTTTCGCCATGCGTCGCCATCGCGCCGGCCTGTTGCGGATCGAGCACGCCAAGCGACACGAGGTCGCCGTTGCCGGCGGCGAGCGTGGCGTAACCGCCACCGCCAGCGGACGCGAGCGCGCGCAGCGAGCCGGCATCCAGATGCGTCTGCGCGATACGCCCGTCGGCGTCGCGGTACGCCGCCCCGCCCGCGCTGCCGACGCCAAGTACGGACACGCGGTAGCCGTCGCGCGCCGCAGCGCTCGCGGCGCTGCGTGCGGCGGCATCGGCGTGATCGGTCAGCAGCAGGATGTCGCCGCGTGCGAACCCCGCCTGCCGCAGCAATCGCGTCGACCATGCGATCGCGCGATCGGCATGGCTGCCATCGCCCGGCCTGCCGTACATGGGCATGATGTCGGGCGCCAGTGCATCGAGGAACAGCGCGACGTTGTCGACGTCATCGGCGAGCGGCGCGACGGTGTAGGCATCGTCGGCGAAGGCGACCAGGCCGACCTGGCCGCCGGCGCGCTGCTGCAGCAGCGTCGCGATCTTGGCGCGCGCCTGCAACAGGCGCGACGGCGGCAGGTCGTTGGCGAGCATTGCCGACGACAGGTCGAGCGCAATCACCAGCGGCGTACGGCTCTGCCACAGCGGTTGTTCGCTGCGTTGCCAGCTCGGTCCGGCCAGCGCGAACACCGCCAACGCAACGCCGAGCAGTCCGAGCCACAACGCGCCGCGCACGCGCGCGCCGGCGTTGCCTTCGAGCAGGTGCGCCAGCAGATGCGGATCGACCGCGTCGCGCCAGACACTGTGCTGGCGACGCCGCGCGCGCCACCACCACGCCAGCAGTGGCAACGCCAGCAACGCCCACAGCCAGTGCGGACGCAGGAAATGCAACGCCTGCAGCGCGGCTGGATCGAAATTCATGCGCGCGTCCTGCGCGGTGCGGCCAGGGCAAGCAGTCCGCAGACAAGCGCGGCGGCGAGCGGCCACGGGTAGCGTTCGAGCCGCGGACGCACGCTCTGGCCGGGGCGCTTCACCGGTTCGAGCCGGTCGATCTCGGCATAGATGCCGGCGAGCTGGTCGGTGTCGCGCGCGCGGAACGCCTTGCCGCCAGTGAGATCGGCGATGCGTTTGAGCGTGACTTCGTCGGTATCCTCGCCAGCGCCGGGCAGATGCAGCGGGATGCCGAATACCGACAGCTCAGTGCCTTCGCCGCCGAAGGCGATGGTATGTACACGCACACCGTTGTCGCGCGCCAATTCCGCGGCCTTGACTGGATCGAGCAGGCCGGCGGTGTTGACGCCGTCGGTGAGCAGGATCAGAACATGTTCAGCAACCGCGGGCTGCTGCGCCGGTTGCGCGCGCAGGCGCTTGACCGCCAGGCCGATGGCATCGCCGATCGCGGTCTCGCGCCCGGCCAGCCCGACCACACTGTCGTCCAGTTGCTGGCGCACGCTGTCCAGGTCCAGCGTCATCGGCGTCAGCGCATAGGCTTTCTGTCCGAATACGATCAGGCCGACGCGGTCGCCGCTGCGGCGGTCGAGGAAGTCGGCGAGCACCGCCTTCGCCGCGGTGATGCGATCGACTACATTGCCGCCGAGCTGCATGTCTTCCTCGCCCATGCTGCCCGAGAGGTCGACGGCCAGCATCAGGTCGCGGCCAGCCTGCGGCGGACGCACCAGCTCGCCTAATTGCTGCGGTCGCGCCGCGGCGACGCATAGCAGCGCCCATGCCAGCCACGCCAGGAGGCCGACGCCACGGGTGCGCGCGCGTCCTGCCTGCGTGGCGATCGCCTGCAGGCGCGCGCCGAACGGCACCTTCAACGCCGCACCGGCATTGCGTGCCGGCGGCAGCAGCCAGCGCAGCAGCCACGGCAACGGCAATGCCAGCAAGAGCCACGGCCAGGCGAAGCCGCCAAAAGGCGAAGCCAGCAGCGCCATCACTTCGCCGCCGTCCATTCGAGGAAACGCGCGCGTGCCCGCGGCAGCAAGGCTGCGACTTCGTCGGCGCCCAGCGCGCGGCGGAACCCGCCTTCGAGCAGCAGCCGGCCGTGGCCGTTGGTGAACAAGGGCTGCTTCGCGCCGCGATCCAGGAACTGCAGCCACGCCTCGCCGTCGAGCCGATCGGCGGCCGGATCACGACGCCGCGCCGCGCGGCGTAGCAGTTCCGACATTGCTGCGACCTGCGTCGCGGGCGAACCTGCATCGCGCACGCTGTCGTCGAACAGGCGCACGATCGCCCGCCTGCGTTGGCGCCGTCGCCATGCGAACCACGCCACCACCGCGAACGCGACCAGCAACAGCGCCGCAACGATCCACCAGCCTGGCGCCGGCGGCCACCATGGCGGCGCCGGCGGCTGGTGGATGTCGCGCAGCACGAGTGGATCGGCCTGCATGCTTACGCCGCCCGCGCCCGGCCCAGCAACGGCAGCCACGATTCGCTGGGCGCATCGCTCGACAGCACCTGCACGCGCACGCCGCGCGCAGGCAGTTGCGCCAATGCCGCCTCGATCGGGACCACGAATTCGTTGCGCCAGCGCTGGCGTTGCGCGGCGGTGGCCAGGTCGAGCTCGAACCGATGCTGCGCCGCGGTGAACGGTAGCGATGCCTGTGGCGGGTCGCGCTCGAGCGGATCGCTGAGCAGCAGCACGATCACTTCGTTGTGCAGCGATAGTGCCGGCCAGCGTTGCGGCGGCACTGCCGCGACACTGGCAGGATCGGCCAGCAGGACCAGCCGTGAGCCGGGACGCAGCAAACGACGCGCATGGTCGAGCGCGATGGCCAGGCCCGCATCATCGGCAGGCGGTTGCGTGTACCAGCGCACCAAGGCATCGAGCACGCGCAATGCGCCGCGCGGTCCGGCGGCTGGCGGTATCGGCGCCTCCCTGGTGGTACCGCGCAACGCGGCAATGCGGTCGCCGTCGCGTACTGCGGCCCACGCTGCAATCGCGCCGGCGCGCGCGGCCTGCACCGACTTGAAGCGCACGCGGGTGCCGAAATACAGCGCCGGAGCGGTGTCGGCGACGATCAGCGTCAGGCGTTCGCGTTCGGCCTGGAACAGCTTGGTGTGCGGCTTGCCACTGCGCGCGGTCAGCCGCCAGTCGATATGGCGGGCGTCGTCGCCAATGGCGTATTCGCGCGATTCGGCGTATTCCATGCCGCGCCCACGCAACGGCGACAAAGCCTGGCCGCTGGGGCCGTGACGACCGCGCCTGGGCGGACGACGGCCCTGTGCCGTCGCACGCAAAGCGATCAACTCGGTCAGCGTCGGCGTGATGCCGTCAGTTTGCATGCCGTCACCTTGCATGGGATGCGTTGCTTCCATCGCGGCCGTCATCGCTTACGGCAACGGCACCTTGTCGAGCAACGCCGCGACCAGCTTTTCGCCGTCCCAACCTTCTGCGGTGGCCTCGTAGCTGGGCAGCACGCGATGGCGCAGCACGTCCGGCGCGATCGCGCGGATATCCTCGGGGGTGACGAAATCGCGGCCGGCCAGCCAGGCGCGCGCACGCGCGCAACGTTCCAGCGCGATCGAACCGCGCGGGCTCGCGCCCCAGGCGATACGACGCGCGAGTTGCGGGTCGTATCGGCTGGCATCGCGCGACGCCAGCACCAGTTCGATCAGATAACGCTCCAGCTGCGGCGCGACGTGCAGGTCGAGCACTGCCGCACGCGCGGCGAACAGGTCAGCCAGCGGCAATTTCACCGGCGCGATGACCGTCGCCTGCATCGCATTGCGCGCACGCTCGCGTGCGAGCCGCAGGATCTCGGTCTCGGCCGCAGCTTCGGGATAGCCGACGCGCACGTACATCAGGAAGCGGTCGAGCTGCGCCTCAGGCAGCGGGAAGGTGCCTTCCTGCTCGATCGGGTTCTGCGTCGCCATCACCAGGAACAGCTGCGGCAGTGGGTAGGTATGGCGGCCGACGGTGACCTGGCGCTCGCCCATCGCTTCGAGCAGCGCCGATTGCACCTTGGCCGGGGCGCGGTTGATCTCGTCGGCGAGCAGCACCGGGTGGAAGATCGGGCCGGGCAGGAATTCGAAACGGCCGTCCTGCGGACGCCAGACCTCGGTGCCGGTGAGGTCGGCGGGCAGCAGGTCAGGGGTGAACTGGACGCGGGCGAAGTCGGCTTCCAGTCGCGCGGCCAAGGCGCGGATCGCGCTGGTCTTGGCCAGCCCGGGCGCGCCTTCGACCAGCAGGTGGCCGTCGGCGAGCAAGGCGATCAGCAGGCGCTCGATCAGTGCGGACTGGCCGACGATTTCGGCCGACAAGCCTTCACGCAGGGTGCGGAAGGCGTCGTGGAGACGGGAAATATCGTCGCTGCGGCTGTCCATTACGGTCCGGAGGTCTACGGGCGGGCGACGCCAGAGCGTCCGGGCCAGTTTGACCGATGCGGGCCGGGTTGGTTCATCGGACGCAACACCAGAAACAACGAAGGGGCCGACGGCCCCTTCGCGTTTACCGATGCGGACCGCTCAGTTGCGCTGGGCGACCGGCAACACCTTCGGGGTGACGAAGATCAGCAGCTCGGCCTTGCTCTTGGTGCGGCCGCGCTTCTTGAACAGGTTGCCGATGATCGGGATGTCGGCCAGGAACGGCACCTTGGACATGTCCTGCTGGTCCTTGAACTCGTAGACGCCGCCGATCACCACGGTCTGGCCGTCCTCGATCAGCAC
>DASZZT010000083.1:0-1898 GCA_035543275.1 Luteimonas sp.
GCCCAGCAGGCCTGGTAGTCGCGCTGGCGGTGCGTGGCGTCGAGCGCCTGCTGCGTCGGCCGGATCACCGCGCGGGTTTCGAACATGAAGGCCATGGTATCGGCGATCACGTCCGGCTTGCTCAGGTCGGCGTTGCTGGCCTTCTCGAACGTCGCCGCATCGGGACCGTGCCCGGTCATGCAGTTGTGCAGGCTGGCACCGCCAGGCGCGAAGCCCTCGGCCTTGGCGTCGTAGGCGCCGTACACCAGCCCCATGAACTCGCTGGCGACGTTGCGGTGGAACCACGGCGGCCGGAATGTGTGCTGCGCCACCAGCCAGCGCGGCGGGTAGATCGCGAAGTCGATGTTGGCCGTGCCCGGGGTGTCGCTGGGCGCGGTCAGCACGGTGAAGATCGACGGATCCGGGTGATCGAAACTGATTGAGCCGATGGCGTTGAAGCGGCGCAGGTCGTACTTGCAGGGCGCGTAGTTGCCGTGCCAGCCGACCACGTCGAGCGGCGAGTGGCCAATGTCGGCGCGCCACAGGTGACCCTGGAACTTGGCGATCAGCTCGAAGTTCCCGTCGATATCCTCGTGCGCGGCATTGGGCGTCAGGAAATCGCGCGCGTTGGCCAGGCCATTGGAACCGATCGGGCCAAGCTCGGGCAGCCGCAACTGCGCGCCGAAGTTCTCGCAGACGTAACCGCGCGCCGCGCCATCGGGCAACTCGACCCGGAAGCGCACGCCGCGCGGGATCAGCGCGATCTCCTGTGGCTCCACGTCGAGCACGCCGAGTTCGGTGGCGATGTGCAGGCGGCCCTGCTGCGGCACGATCAGCAGCTCGCCGTCGGCATCGTAGAAGAAGCGCCCCTGCATCGACGTGTTGGCGGCGTACAGATGGATGCCGACGCCGTGCTGCGCCGCCGCCGAGCCGTTGCCGGCCATGGTGTAGAGGCCGTCGACGAAATCGGTCGCGACTTCCGGCAGCGGCAACGGATCCCAGCGCAGCTGGTCGGGGGTAACCGGGCCGGTATCGAAATCGTTGTGGAAACGAGGTTGGTCAAACAGTGCGAAGGCACCGTGCATCGCCGCCGGGCGGATCCGGTACAACCAGCTGCGCCGGTTCTCGCAGCGTGGCGCGGTGAACGCGGTGCCGGACAGCTGCTCCGCGTACAGGCCATGCGCCACGCGCTGCGGCGAGTTCTGTCCCTGCGGCAAGGTGCCCGGGACCGCTTCGGTCGCGAACTCGTTGCCGAAGCCGGATTGGTAGCCGTTGCTTGCGATCGTCGCCATCGTGCGCGGCCTTACAGCACGCCGCGCTTGATCTGGTCGCGCTCGATGCTCTCGAACAGCGCCTGGAAGTTGCCCTCGCCGAAGCCTTCATTGCCCTTGCGCTGGATGATCTCGAAGAAGATCGGGCCGATCGCGTTGGTGGTGAAGATCTGCAGCAGCTTGCGTTGCTTGGTCTCGGCGTCGGCGTCGATCAGGATCTTGTTCTTCGCCAGCCGCGCAACATCCTCGCCGTGGTTCGGCACGCGCTGGTCGATCACCTCGAAGTAGCTGTCGGGCGTGTCGAGGAATTCAATGCCGGCAGCACGCATCTTCTCGACCGTTGCGTAGATGTCGTCGGTAAAACAGGCGATGTGCTGGATGCCCTCGCCCTTGTAGGCGTCGAGGTATTCGTTGATCTGCGACTTGGGGTCGCTGGACTCGTTCAGCGGGATGCGGACGATGCCGTCCGGCGCGGTCATTGCCTTCGACACCAGCCCGGTCTTGGCGCCCTTGATGTCGAAGTAGCGGATCTCGCGGAAGTTGAACAGCCGCTCGTAGTAGTCCGACCACTTCTGCATGTTGCCGAAGTACAGGTTGTGGGTGAGGTGGTCGATGAAAGTCAGCCCGAACCCTTTCGGATGCTGCTCG
>DASZZT010000084.1:0-19257 GCA_035543275.1 Luteimonas sp.
CCGCAGTGGCGGCACGCCGTACGGCGCGAGCCATGTCGCCGGGACCGACGACGATCCGCAGCCGACGGATGACGAGGCGCAACTCGCGCGCGCGCTCGGCCGCCGCATCGCGCAGCTGGCTGCGCGGCTGTCGCCAGGAGACTCGTCGCCATGAGCACGGCACGCAAGCTGTTGGCGGTGCTGCTGGTCACGCTGGCGCTGGTGTATGCAGCGTGGTTCGGCCGGCACGCGCAGTGGGTCGCGCTCGCGGTGTTCGCGCTGCCGCCGCTGTGGCTGGCGATCGCGACGTTGCTCGGCGCGCTGCGCAGCGGCTTCTGGGCCGGCCTGCTCGCGCTGCTGTGGTTCTCGCACGGCGTCATGGTGGCCTGGACGCGGCCACCGGAGCGCGGATTTGCGCTGGCGGAAATCGCGCTGGCGGTGGCGCTCGTGTTCGCCGCCAGCGTGCCGGGATTGCGCGCGCGATTCGCGAAGCGGTCGTGAGCGCCGCCGTATAATTGCCCGACTCCCACGACAGCGGATTGCACGCCATGGACGAACTGCTGGTCGTCACCACCGGCGGCACGATCGACAAGGTCTACTTCGATGACAAGTCGGACTACCAGGTCGGCGAGCCGCAGATAGGCCATATCCTCCAGGAACTCGGGGTCGCGTTCCGCTTCAACGTGATCCCGATCCTGCGCAAGGACTCACTGCACATCGACGCCGCCGATCGCGAGTTGCTGCGCGCGACCATCGCCGCACAACCGGCGCGGCACGTGCTGGTGACGCATGGCACCGACACCATGGTCGAGACCGCCAAGGTGCTGGCGAGCATCGCTGACAAGACCATCGTCCTGACCGGCGCGCTCAATCCGGCGCGCTTCCGCGGCTCCGATGCCGAATTCAACGTCGGTACCGCGGTCGGCGCGGTGCAGTCGTTGTCGGCCGGCGTCTACATCGCCATGAACGGGCGCGTCTGGGATCCGGCAAAGGTGCGCAAGAACGTCGCCGCCAACCGCTTCGAGGCGATCGACTAAGCCGCGACAAAAAAAGACCCCGGCGCGAGGCCGGGGTCCGAAGTGCCGCAGGAGAGAGACGCATCGATCAGAACGTGACGGTCCAGCTGTTGATGTAACCGACGTCGCCTGCCGCATTGTCATTGACACGCAGCTTCCAGGTGCCGTTGAGCACCTCGGTCGACAGGTTCAATGTAACGGTCTTGATGATGTTGTCGGTGCTGGTGCCGGTGCGGTTGTGGATGTTGTAGAGCGACCCATCGGGCGCCACCAGGTCGACCTTCAGGTCGCCAATGTAGGTGTGCACGATGTTGACAGACACCGAAACTGCGCTACCGGCGTTACCGGTCCGGCCGGAGACCGTGATCGGGCTGTCGACCGTGCTGTTGTCGCTGATGGTGTAGTCGGCACTGTTGGTGTAGACCTGCGTGCCGCCACCGCCGGCGGTGTAGCTGCCGGTCAGGCTCATGCCGGAGAACGCCGAGTAGCCATGGATCAGCACGTAGTACTTGCCGGCTTGCGCGGTGGCGATGTTGCAGGTCTCGGCCGTGGTGCCGCCTTCGGACTTGCAATCGTTCACCGTCGTCGTCGGCGCGCTGCCGAACTTGACGTACAGGTCAGCGTCACCGGTGCCGCCGGACGTGACGAACTTCAGGCCCGTGGCACCGGCCGGCACGTCCAGCGTATAGAGCTGGTCGCTGCCGGCTGCACCAGCGATGCCGGTTTTCGCCACGCCATTGCTGAGCGCGGTGGTGCCGCCACCGCCGCCGGGACAGGTCACGCCGACCGCGGTGAAGGCCGAGGTCACGTCCGCGGCGGAGAAGCCGAGGTCGGTCGCGGCCGTCTGTACACCGCAAGCACCGCTGTTGAAGGTGGTGCTGGCCGTCCAGTACAGCGCATTGGCGCGGGCGAATGCCTTGAACGCATTCGGGGTGTTCCAGCCCGGCTTGGTCGCCAGCAGGTAGAACGCCTTGTTGTAGACGCCCGACGAGTTATGCACGTCCATCGTGCTGGTGTAGTTGGCGGCGTTGTCGATCGAGGCACCGTCCTGCGGCGGATTGGCCATGTAACGCAGCGCGCCGCTGCCCTTGAAGATCTCAGCGCCCACCAGGAAGTCGTTGGTCCCCTTCCAGTAATACTCGGTGGCCTCACCGCCTATGTCGGAGAACGATTCGTTGATACCGCCGGACTGGCCCGAGTAAGTCAGATTGGAGTGCTGCTCGGTGTAACCGTGCGAGACCTCGTGGCCGGAGACGTCGGCGTTGACCAGCGGATAGAAGGTTGTGGCGCCATCGCCGAAGCTCATGTACGAGCCGTTCCAGAACGCGTTCTCGTAGGCCGAGCCGTAGTGCACGCGCATGATGAGCTGGAAGGTCAGCGCATTGGCACCGGTGTAGGCCTTGTACATGCTCTGGATCACGCCGCCGAAGTAGTGGGCGTCATTGATCGGCGAGAAGGCGCCGTTGATGGCCTTGTAGGTGTTGCGCGGGCAGGTGTACGCGAACGCGGTCGTGCTGGTGCCGGTGCTACCGTTGAGGTTGACCGACTTCACGTCGGTGTTGCTCATGGTGCAGGTGGTGCCGCTCTGGACGACGTCCAGGAAGCCGTACTTGCCACCCGAGCCCCACTCATACTGGCCGGTCTTGCCATTGCCACCGGGGCCGGTACCAACGAGGGCCGTGGTCAGGCCGTCCCACTGCTCGAGGATCTTGCCGCTCTGCGCATCGACGATGACGAACGGCCGGGTCGGGTGGCCGCCGGCGCTGTCGGCGAAGAACGAGACGACGTAACTCACGTGCGCACGGTTGCTGCCGTCGATGAAGATCATCTGGCGGCTGTCTTCATTCTCGGTGCGCGCAGCCGAAAGGCTGTTCCCGAGCGCAGCCTGCTTCGCGATCGCGAGGGCCTGGCCCTTGCTCAGCTTCGCCGAGACCGACGGTAGTTCGCGGGCGAGGCCATTGACCTTGCGGCCGAACAGGCTGCGCACGGCGCCATCCTTGCCTTCGCTGACGATCACCTGCTCGCCGAAGATCGGCACGCCGCGGAACGTCTGCTGATAACGGTAATGCCTGGTGCCGTCGGGATCCACGGCGCTGGTCAGCACCTGCAGGCCGGAATCCGAATCCAGCCCCAGCGCTTCGGCATGGCGGTCGCTGGCTTTTGCCGGCGTCCCGAGCGTGGCGGAGACGGCCTTGTACTGCTGGTTGATCTGCGCGACGTTGAGATTGTGCAGGTCGACGCGATCAGCCGCCTGCGCCGAAGCCATGGCGAGCGCGAACGCAAGCGGCGAAACGGCGAACAGGCAGAGAGAACGATTTGTGGCATTCATTAAAATCAGTACCCCTATGGTTGGATGTTTGACCGCCGGCATCGGCGACCTGCGTATTCCCAACTTCAGCCGGACGGCAACTGCCCGGCCCGGTTCTTCGCCATCAGTCCCTTGCGGCAAACGCCCTGCTCGGGCCGACCCGATTGCGGATCGACACTTCGAGACAGGAGTCAGAGCGGACGCCCACCACCGCGTCCAGAATGTGACGCTACGTGACACCTTGGCCGGCACTCAAGCTGCGATGCAGCAATTCCGCGGAAAAAAGTGTGCGCAATATCACGGATTGAATCCGTAACCGCTTCCAACTTTTATGGACTTCGGATGTAACCGCTTCCAGGATTTGGGCGGAAGTGCTCGCGTCAGAGCATGCCGATCAGAGCATGCCGGTCTCGAGGCGTGCGGCCTCGGACATCATCGTGCGGTTCCAGGGCGGATCGAACACCAGTTCGACGTCGGCCTCGGCCACGGTCGGGATCAGTTCCAGCTTGTTGCGCACATCGTCGACCAGGATGTCGCCCATGCCACAGCCCGGTGCGGTCAGGGTCATCTTGACCTCGACCAGGCGCTGGCCGTCTTCTCGGTGCGACACCATCGCCTCGTACACCAGGCCGAGATCGACCACGTTGATCGGGATCTCGGGGTCGAAGCAGGTGCGCAACTGCTTCCATACCAGCTGCTCGACCGCTTCGTCGCTGGCGCCCGGCGCCAGTTCCAGCGGCGACGCGGGCTCCTTGCCGATCGCGTCGGCGTCACTGCCGGCGATGCGGAACAGGTTGCCCTCGACGAACACGGTGTAGCTGCCACCGAGCGCCTGGGTGATGTAACCGACGCTGCCGGCCGGCAGCGACACGACGTCGCCCTGCGGCACCAGCACGGCGGCACAGTCGCGCTCGAAGCGCACGGGTTCGCTGCTGCGGGAATACATGTTCATGAGTGTGGCGGCGGCCGACGCCGCGCAATAGCGCCATTCTACCGCGGCGTGGCCGCTATGCTGTGGCGTTTCCGGCGATGAACGACCCTCCCACGATGAAAAACCCCGCTCCGCGACCCGCGCGCTGGTTCGCGCCCATGCTGCTGCTGCTCGGCAGTTTCGGCTTCGCAGCGGCCTGGGTGCTGCTGGCGTTCGCGCGCAATACGCAATGCAGCTGGATGGCATTGCTGGCGGCTGTCGATGCGGTGCTGCTGTTGCGGCTGGCGCGGATGCCATCGGGCTGGACGCGCGTCGCGCTGGCGGTCTGCGCGACCGCACTGGCGATCGCGCTCGCCAACTGGGGCATCGCCGCGGCACAGATCGGCAAGGTCATGGGTCTGCTGCCATGGGAATCGCTGGCCAAGCTCGGCCCCCATTACGCGTGGACGCTGGTCACGCTGGCCAATCAGCCGGCCGATCTGGCCTGGCTGGCGGCGGCACTGCTGCTGGCGGCGATCGCGTCGCATTGAACTTGTTTGTGGCGCACTGAAAGGCGCGTCGCTCACGCCGTGCGCAGGCAGCTGGCCGATGTCGCCCTGCCCGCCAGCCATCGCTTTACATCCTTCAATCAGGCGTTGATGACGCACTGACCAGAGCTAGTGGCCTCCGTCCAGCGCCTTCAGCTCGCTGACCAGCGCACCCGCCATCTCGGCGCCATCGCCATACAGCATCCGGGTGTTGTCTGCATAGAACAGCGCGTTCTCGATGCCGGCGAAACCAGTGCCCTTGCCGCGTTTGATCACGACGGTGTTCTTCGACTGCGAGACGTCGAGGATCGGCATGCCGTAGATCGGGCTGGCCGGATCGGTCTTGGCTACCGGGTTGACCACGTCGTTGGCGCCGATCACCAGTGAGACGTCGGTGTTGGGGAACTCGGGATTGATGTCGTCCATGTCGGTGATCAGGTCGTACGGGACACCGGCTTCCGCGAGCAGCACATTCATGTGGCCCGGCATGCGACCGGCGACCGGATGGATCGCGAACTTGACCTTGACCCCGCGCTCGATCAGGCGCTGCGCCAGCTCCCAGATCTTGTGCTGCGCCTGCGCCACCGCCATGCCGTAGCCGGGCACGATCACCACGCGCTCGGCGTAGGCCATCATTGCCGCGACATCACCGGCTTCGATGGGCTTTTGCGCGCCGGAAATCTCCTGTATTTCGCCGCCGCCGCCGCCGAAATTGGAGAACAGCACACTCTTGATCGAGCGGTTCATCGCCTTGGCCATCAGCCGCGTCAGCAGCATGCCGGCGGCGCCGACCATCATGCCGGCGATGATCAGCGCCTCGTTGCCGAGCACATAACCCTCGAACGCAACCGCCAGGCCGGTCAGCGCATTGAACAGCGAGATCACCACCGGCATGTCGGCGCCGCCGATCGGCAGCGTCATCAGCACGCCGAGCGCCAGCGCCGTGACGAAGAAGGCGACGATCATCGGCACGCCGAGCGCATGCACGACCAGGCCACCCAGCAGCACCGCGACGACAAACACCGCGGCGTTGAACCACTGCTGCCCCGGAAAGGTGTAACGCTTGTCCATGCGCCCGTCGAGCTTGGCCCAGGCGATGATCGAGCCGGCCAGCGACACCGAGCCGATCAGCGCGCCGAGCACGGCGAGCGTCAGAATAACCGTGGAGGGTTGGGCAAGAATTACCGCCCCATCCGCTGGCGGCACCAATACTGTGAGGGGACGATTGGCGTACTTCAGCAACTCGACCGCGCCGATCGCCGCCGCCGAACCGCCACCCATGCCGTTGTATAGCGCGACCATCTGCGGCATGTCGGTGATCGCGACTTTCTTGCCCGAGATCCATGCCAGCGCGGTGCCGCTCACCAGCGCGGCGACGATCAACGCGATATTGCCCAGCCCCGGCAGCGCGAACGTCGCGGCGGTTGCGATCAACATGCCGGCGCCGGCCCACTGGATGCCCGAGCGCGCGGTCTTCGGCGACGCCATCCGCTGCAGGCCGAGCAGGAATAGTGTTGCGGCGACGAAATAGCTGGCCTGCACCAGCAGCGACAGCCAGGCCATCACTTCGTCCCCTGCTGGTCGGGGTCAGGCTTCTTGCTGGACTTGAACATCTCCAGCATGCGCTCGGTGACGACATAGCCACCAGCGGCGTTGCCGGCGCCGAGCAGCACCGCGACGAAACCGATCACCTTCTCCAGCGTGGTGTCGGCGTGGCCGAGTACCACCATTGCACCGATCAGCACGATGCCGTGAATGAAGTTGCTACCCGACATCAGCGGCGTGTGCAGGATCACCGGCACCCGCGAGATGATCACGTGGCCGGCGATCGCCGCCAGCATGAAGATGTACAGCGCCACGAATCCGTCCGGCATGCAGCTTCCCCCGCGTCGTCTCGACCCATCATAACCGTCCCTGAACCCGTCGCCAGCCGCGTCAGCCGCGCGGTCAACCGGGCCGCGGCCGGCGCGTTGCCAGTCATGCAGGATGTCCTGCGACGAGGAGCAGACCGATGGGCCGCAAGACAACCTCCTTCCTGATCGCCACCACGCTGCTGTTGAGCGCCGGCACCAGCATGGCCGCCGACTTCGGCGATCGCGTGGATCACCGTTTCGATCGCATCGGCGAACATCGCGAGCACCGGCTCGACGTTCGCGGCGACCGTATCGACCATCGCCTCGACCGCCATGCGGCTCGGGCCGCCGCGCATGGCCACGAACGCCTGGCGCAGCGCTTGGGCCGCAAGGGCGACCGCATCGATGCGCGTCTGGATCGTCGCGGCGAACGTGCCGAGGCGCATTGGGACCGGCGCGGTGACCGCTTCGACCGCCGCTGGGATCGTCATCACTGAGCCGCGTAAGCTGAGTACAAGGCGTGCGCCCCGATGACTACCAGGAATTTGCCCCCGTGCCCGACACTGCGACGACACCCGATGCCGGTTCGCTGCAGTTGGCTTCGAGCACGCCCGCTTCGAGCGAACCGGCTTCAATCGAACAGTTCCTGTCCGGCATCGGCGCGCGCGCGTTCCGTTTCGCCGAACTCGGCCTGCGCAACCGTGACGATGCGCTGGACACGGTGCAGGACGCGATGCTGAAGATGCTCGGCTATCGCACGCGCCCGGCAGCGGAATGGACGCCGCTGTTCTGGAGCATCCTGCGCAGCCGCATCGTCGATGCGCAGCGACGCCGGCTGTTCCGTCTGCAGTGGTTGATGCCCACACCGTCCAACGAATATGGCGTGGGCGTCGACTGGGCCGACGACGCGCCCGATCCATCGCGCACCCACGACGGCCGCGAAGGTTACGCGCGTATGACCGACGCGCTGTCGGGCCTGCCGCGGCGGCAGCGCGAAGCCTTCACCCTGCGGATTTTCGAGGAGCTCGATGTGGCCACCACCGCGCGCGTCATGGGCTGCACCGAAGGTTCGGTCAAGACCCACCTGTCACGCGCACGCGAGGCGCTGCGACGACAACTGGAGGACTGGCGATGAATGATTCCCAAGAATTCGACCATGCATTGCGGCGACGCCATGCCGAAGCGATCACGCATCTGTCTGCGCGCACGCAGGTGCAGCTGCGCAACCAGCTCGCTGCAGCCGCTGCCGCACCGCGGCGTCCCGCGCATCGCGTGGCCTGGACCGCAGCGGCGTCCTTCGCGGCTCTGTTCGCGCTTGCCATCGGCCTGCAGTTGCGACCACAACCGACGACGGCGCCACAAAGCGCCGCCACGTCGATCGCGCGCGATCACGACGACAGTGACGCGACACTCGCCACCCTCGATGAAAACCCCGACCTCTATGTCTGGCTGGCATCCAAGGATGCCGTCGCCCTCGCTTCGGAGTAATGCCATGACCCGTTTCCGCCACTTCCTCGCGCTGACCGCGATCACCTGCGCGATGTTCGCCACGAGTCCCGCGACCGCGGCGACTGCGACGGGCGCATCGATGCCCACATGGGAACAACTCACGCCCGCGCAACGCGACCTGCTGGTCGCGCCGATCCGCGAGCGCTGGAACAGCGACCCCGGCGAACGTGCACGTTTCTACCAGCGCGCCCAGCGCTGGCAGCAGATGACGCCCGAGCAACGTACACGCGCGCACCATGGCCAGCGCCGCTGGGAGCACATGAACCCGGAGAAGCGCAAACAGATGCGCGCGCTGTTCCAGAAGATGCGGACGATGACACCGGAGCAGCGCCACGGCCTGCGCGACCAGTGGCATCGGATGACTGCGGAGCAACGCAAGGCCTGGATGCAAGCGAATCCGCCGGCCGCAGATCGACCGTAGGATGGGTTGACGAAGGAAACCCATCAATCGCAACCGCCGAGTATGGCGATGATGGGTATCGCTGCGCTCAACCCATCCTACGAAGCTGGCCAAGCCTGGCTCGGTGCCGGCGGTTGTGGCCACACCGTCTTCGCCAGCAGCTCGTCGTCCCAGTCGAACGACAGCGCGCCATCCTTCAGCAACAAGCTGACGAAGTTGTAGACGTTGCGCGCATACATCTCGCTGGCGTGCAGCGCGCCGCTGGACGCGAGGTTGAGCGGACCGGCGATGGTGACGCCGCCGTGCTCGATGGTTTCCCCGGGGCGCGTGAGTTCGCAGTTGCCGCCGGTCTCGGCAGCAAGATCCACGACCACGCTGCCGGGCTTCATGCCCTCCACCATGGCCGCGCTGATGATCTTCGGCGCAGGACGTCCCGGCACTGCCGCAGTGCAGACGATGACGTCGATGGTTTTCAGATGTTCGCCGAGGCGCCGTTGCTGTTCGGCGCGCTCCTCGTCGGTGAGTGCCCGCGCGTAACCACCCTCGCCCGCGGCGCTGACGCCCAGGTCGAGGAACCTGCCACCGAGCGACTGGATCTGCTCGCGCGTTTCCGGGCGCACGTCGAAGCCTTCCACCTGCGCGCCGAGCCGCTTGGCGGTCGCGACCGCCTGCAGACCGGCGACGCCAGCGCCGACGATCAGCACCTTCGACGGCCGGATCGTGCCGGCGGCGGTGGTCAGCATCGGGAAGAAGCGTGGCGCCAGTTGCGCGGCGATCAGCACCGCCTTGTAGCCGGCCATGCCGGCCTGCGAGCTGAGCACGTCCATCGCCTGCGCACGGGTAATTCGTGGCAGGCGTTCGAGCGGGAACGCGACGATGCCGCGCGCCTGCAACGCATCCGCGCGTGCGGCGTCCGCCTGCGGCTGCAGACTGCCGACCAGCACTGCGCCGGGTTTCATGCTCGCGATCGCGGCAACGGACGGCGATTGCACGCACAGCACCAACTCGGCGTCGGCGAGCGCGGCGCCGGCATCATCGACGACTTGCGCGCCGGCATCGGCGTAAGCCTGGTCGGGAAAATACGCACGGTCGCCGAAGCCACGCTCGATCCGCACGATCGCGCCGGCGGCAATGAGTTTCTTGCAGGTTTCCGGGGTGAGCGCGACGCGGCGCTCGCCGGGCGCGGTCTCGCGCGCCACTCCAATAATCACCGCCATGCCGGGCTCCGCCGCATTGATGCCGGCATCGTAACCAATGCGCGCGCGGCGCGCGCAAACTCACGCAGCCTGGTTGGTTGCCTGGCTGAGCCGCTGGCGCACCTGGCGCATGGCTTCGTCGAACGGCAGGTCGTCGGCGTCGGCAAACAGGCGGTCGGCCTTCACCAGCGCAGCGAGTTGCTGCGGCGACGCCACCAGCTTGCGCACGCCGCGGCGATTGACCAGCAGCAGGCGCGAGGTCAGCGGGCTGATCCAGGCGACTTTGACCGAGCCTTCCTGGCCGCCCTCGTCGATCAACCGCATCCAGTTGCCCGGGCCCAGTGCGGCGATGCGTTTGGCCACGACCGGATCGAAGTCGAGCGCGGCGTTGCCGCCGACCACCTGCAGCAGGCGGGTGTCGTCGCTATCGTCGGCCAACTGCGGCATCGCCGGCGCCGGCCGCTGTTCGCGCGGAATGTCGGGGAATGCCAGCGTGCGCGCCAGGCCGGCCATCCATTCGCCGGCGATCTGATCGTCGAGGCCGGAACTGGACAGGCATTCCACCAGTCCGGCATGCAGATCGAGCACGCGTCCGGCGACGCTGCGGCCCTCGCCGCGGGCCGCGGCCTGGTCGACTGCGATCAGTTCGTCGCCCAAGGCCAGCACCTGCGCGCAGTGCTCCGAGCCTTGCCCTTCACGCAGCATGACCTGCACCAGGTGGTGCTGCCAGTGGCGTTCCAGGAAATGCGCGATGGTGGTCGTCAGCGGCTGCCGCGACATGCGTTGCGCCAGCATCGATGCCGCCTGCAGCCGCGCCTGCAGCAGGCGCTCGCGTCCATGCACGGTTTCCGCGGAGCGGCGCTCGACCACCTCGGCGCGGCGCCGCTGCTGCTGCAGCAGATCCTGCAACTCGTTGGCGGTGAGCTCGAAGATCGCAAGATCCTCGTGATAGTCGGCGACCACGCGCTCGACCAGCGCGCCTGCGCGCTGCAGCAGGTCGCGATCCTGCGGCGAGGCACCGTCATTGCTCTCACAGCTCAGCGCCAATGCGTCGAGCAGGCGCCGCGCCGGATGGTCCGGGCGCACAAACAGGTTCTCGTCGGTGAGCGCGATCTTGACGTACGACATCACCAGCCGCATGAACATGCGCCGCGCCTGGTCGACCAGCGCATGGCTGCCGAGCAGCGACTCGAACATCAGCCCGACCAGGTCGATCGCGTCTTCCTCATGCTCGCCCAGGCGCGTGCTATCAGGATCCAGGCCGAGCCGGCGCGCTCCCTCGAGCAGATCCGCGCGGATGGCGTGGTTGAGGCCGCGCTGGTCGGCGAGCGCCGACTGCAACTTCTGCGTGCCATCGCGCTGCAGCAGCGAAGCCACGCTCACCAGTTCCTGCACCCGCAACTCGCGACGCTCGGCCAGGCGCGGCCCGGGTTGATGTTCCGACGCCACCGACAGGTCCGCAAGCGCTCCCTCGCGCCAGGTGTGCAGCATGTCGCGCAGGCGCTGGTGTTCCACTCTTGCCTCCGCCGATACCCGGAACAGGTCGATGCCGGCATTGGCCATCGCCGGGGGCGGTGCAACGGGCACAGCATTTGTACTGGCGACAGGCGTCGCGCTTGCAGCCGTCGGCGGCGAGGCGACGGGCGTTGCTGTCGCCGACTCGCGGCGGGCATCGGCATGGAATCCATGCGCGGCCAACTGCGCATTGAGGCGCCCATACAGGTCACCGAGCACCTTGCCCAGCTCCTGCTCGTACTGGCGGAACAGCAACGGCTGCAGCGTCTGCGAGATGTCGGCATCGCGGAAGACTTGCAGGAAGGCGCCGGCCAGCCGCGCCGCGCCGACCGGATTGCTGGTTGCCGTCGCACGGAGCGTATTGGCCAGCGCCTCGAACCGCAGGTCGAGCATCTCCAGTGGCTGCTGGTAACGCCGGCCGATCGATTCGGCCAGGTGCTGTCCGGCGAGATGGAAGTGGAGTTCGCCCTCCCCGACCAGGCTCAGCGGCAAGTCGTGATGGCCATGGACGACACGGCCGCGGAAATCGTCAAAACTATTGCCGATCAATTCGCGGTAGCGCATCACGTGGCCGGCGCTGCGCTGGCGCAGGGCCAACACCGTCATCAGATCCTTGCGCTGGGATCCAACATGGCCAGCGCGCAAGCTATCTTGCAACTGGTCCTCGATCGGCCGATACAGGCCGCCGAGAACCGCGCCGAGTTGCTCGACGGCGATCCGCCTGAGCTCGTCGAGCAGGCGCGCTGGATCAGCGACGGCCACAGCTGCCATACCAGGAGATTGACTGGCCAAGGATCTAACCCCAATCGCGCGGGGGCGCGACGAACCTTCGTAACACCGGAGCATAGTGGCACCATGGGCGTCGTCCACTTGCAACTGCGGGTTCTGTGATGACTCTCTCACTCCAGGCCTGTCGATGAGCGACCTGCTTGCCGGCCTCGATGCGCGGCGCTCGGTGCCGGCAAAACAGCTGGCCGCGCCCGGCCCAGACGACGCAATCCTGCTGCGCATGTTGCGCTCGGCGGTGCGTGTGCCTGACCACGGCAAACGTTTGCCATGGCGCTTCCTGCGTATCAGCGGCGATGCGCGCCTTGCGCTCGGCGAGGCACTGGTCGCGCGTGCGCTGGAACGCGATCCGCACGCGGGCGCCGCGGTTCTCGACAAGGACCGCCATCGCTTCGTGCACGCGCCAGTAATCGTCGCGGTGATCGCGCGGCTCGGGCCGGACGAGAAGATTCCAGAGTCCGAACGGTTCTCCTCGGCGTCGTGCGTGTGCTTCGCGCTGCTGCAGGCGGCGCAGGCATCTGGCTTCGGCGCGCAATGGCTGACCGGCTGGCCGGCTTACGACGAGACGATCCTGCACCTGCTCGGCCTTGGCGAACACGAACGCATCACCGGCTTCATCCACATCGGCACCCCGAAACTCGAAGTCCCCGAACGCGACCGCCCCGATCCCCGCGCGTTGCTGAGCGACTGGACACCGGCATGAGCGACGACAACCACGGCGTGCGGCCGACGCTTTATCTGGTCGACGCCAGCCTGTACGTGTTCCGCGCCTGGCATTCGATGCCGGACGAATTCCACGATGCCGACGGCTGGCCGACCAACGCCGTGCACGGCTTCGCCCGCTTCCTGCTCGACCTGCTCGAACGCGAACGCCCGCAGCACATCGCGATCGCCTTCGACGAGGCGCTGGATTCGTGCTTCCGCAATGCGCTGTATCCAGCGTACAAGGCCAATCGCGATCCCGCGCCGGAAGAACTCAAGCGCCAGTTCGCGCTGTGCAAGACGTTGTGCCTGACGCTCGGGCTGGTAGTGCTCGCCCATCGCGAATACGAGGCCGACGACCTGATCGGCAGCGCCAGCCATGCCGCGCGTGCGCACGGATTCCGCGCGGTGCTGGTCTCAGCCGACAAGGATTTGTCGCAACTGCTCGGCGAGTTCGACGAGCAATGGGACTACAGCCGTGGCCAGCGCTGGGGCAGCGCCGGGGTGAAGGCGCGCCACGGCGTGCACGCGCACCAGATCGCTGATTATCTCGCGCTCTGCGGCGACTCCGTCGACAACATTCCCGGCGTACCCGGCATCGGCGCCAAGACCGCAGCGGTGTTGCTGGCGCATTTCGAGACGCTCGACGCCGTGCTCGCCCGCATCGACGAAATCCAGTACCTGCGCTTCCGCGGCGCCGCGCAGGCGGGTGCCAAGTTGCGCCTGCATCGCGAGCAGGCGCTGCTGTGCCGGCAGTTGTCGACCATCGCGCTGGATGCGCCCCTGCCCGCCGACAGCGCACCGGCGTTCCGGCGCGGCGACGCCGATGCCTCGGGGCTGCAGATCCTCTGCGAATCGCTGCGCTTCGGCCCGTTGACGCGACGGCGCCTGCACGCGGCCGCCGGGATCGATCTCGCGGCCGCCACCGGCACCGACTAGCATCGGAAGCATGAGCACTCACGACGACGAAACTGAAGTCCTTTACGAAGGCGACTGGCTGCGACTGGTGAAGCGCGGCCACTGGGAATCCTGCGAGCGCACCCACGGCAAGGGCATGGCGGTGATCATCATCGCGGTCACGCCGCACGACGAAGTGCTGTTCGTCGAGCAGTACCGCGTCCCGCTCGGCGCGCGCACCATCGAGATGCCCGCCGGCCTGGTCGGCGACGACCACGTCCACGACACCCTGGAAGACGCCGCACGCCGCGAACTGGTCGAGGAAACCGGCTGGCAACCCGGCAGCGTCGAGGTGCTGCTGATCGGCCCGACCTCATCGGGCATGAGCAACGAACGCATCGCCTTCGTCCGCGCCCGCAACCTGGTCAAGGTCGGCGAAGGCGGCGGCGTCGACAACGAGGACATCACCGTGCACGCGGTCCCGCGCAGCGAGGCGCCGGCGTGGCTGGTGCGCAAGCAGCGCGAAGGGTTCGAGCTCGATCTCAAACTGTGGGCCGGGTTGTGGATGATCGAGCGGAATCCGGATGGCAGTCGTGTCGATGACGCGCCGCCCTAAAAGTGAACCGTACAACCGATACCCCCTCCAACCCAGGAAAGGAACGTCAGTCATGAACACACTCTCCCCAGCTCGAATCATGGAGGTTGGCATGGCCTTCTGGCCCGCCAAGGTACTGCTCTCGGCGGTAGAGCTTCAGCTTTTCACTGAACTTGGCGCCAAATCCATGACTGGCCGCGAGCTCCAGGACGCGCTTCGGTTGCATCCGAGAGCGAATCCTGATTTCTTCGATACCTTGGTGGCGCTTGGCTTTCTTGACCGCGACGGTGCTGGGCCTGAGGCGCGGTATCGCAATACAGAGGAAACCGCATCGTTCCTCGATCGACACAGCCCACAGTTCATTGGCGGGTTCTTGGAAATGGCCAACGCCCGTCTTTACCGTTTCTGGGGCGATCTCACCGATGCCCTCCGGACTGGCAGCCCGCAAAACGAGATCAAACATACGGGCGCGTCCATGTTCGCTGAGCTCTACAGCAAGCCCGAGCGGCTCGAGCAATTCATGGATGCGATGAGCGGGATTTCTGTGGGCAATTTTCAGGCCCTGGCCGAGAAGTTCGATTTCTCTCGCTATCGCACGGTCTGTGACGTGGGTGGCGCGACGGGGCTGCTGTCAATGCTTGTGGCCACGAAACACCCTCACCTTCGATGCACTACTGCGGACCTCCCGGCCGCTACTCTGATCGCAGAGCGCAAGATCGAGGCCGCGGGACTCGCAGATCGAATCTCCGCGAAGTCGCTTGATTTCTTCGCGGAGCCGCTGCCCAAGGCCGATGTGATCACGATGGGTATGATCCTCCACGACTGGAATCTGGAGAAGAAGATGCACCTCGTCCGCGCAGCCTACGATGCCTTGCCTCCAGGAGGCGCGTTCGTCGTCATTGAGAACCTGATCGATGACGAGAGACGCGAGAACGCTTTCGGGTTGATGATGTCGCTCAACATGCTGATCGAGTTCGGTGACGCGTTTGACTTCACTGCGTCTGATTTCTTCCAATGGTGTCGCGAGGTCGGTTTCAGTAGAACCGAGGTAATTCCATTGGCAGGCTCCGCAAGTGCTGGGGTGGCCTACAAGTAACCGGGACGGAACGATCGGCGGCCCAACAAGGCGCTCCAGAACCCGTAGGGCGCAATAAGCGAAGCGCATTGCGCCGTATGCATCCTCGCGAGATTGCATCCGGCGCATTACGCCTGCGGCTAATGCGCCCTACAAAGGCTGCGCGCTTGTTCAGGCGAACTTGTCCGTCGCCCGCACCAGCGCATCAACGTGCTCGGCCTCGAACGCCGAATGCCCTGACGCCGGCGAGATCATCAGCTCCGCCTTCGGCCAGGCCTTGTGCAGGTCCCACGCGCTCTGGATCGGGCAGACCACGTCGTAGCGGCCGTGCACGATCACGCCGGGGATGTCGGCAATCTTGTGCGCGTCGCGCAGCAGCTGGTCATCGACCTCGAAGAAGCCACTGTTGACGAAGTAGTGGTTCTCGATCCGCGCGAAGGCGAGCGCGAACGCCGCGTCCTCATGACCGCTGACGAAATCCTGGTCGACGTGCAGGAAGCTGGTCGCCCCTTCCCACACGCTCCATGCGCGCGCCGCGGCCAGCTGCGTGGCGGTGTCGTCGGAAGTGAGCCGGCGATGGAACGCGGCGATGAAATCAGAGCGCTCGGCCGGTGGAATCGCCGCGATGTAGTGTTCCCACGCCTCCGGGAACAGGCGTGAGGCGCCTTCCTGGTAGAACCATTCCAGCTCCCAGCGCCGCAGCATGAAGATGCCGCGCAGGATCAGTTCGGTAACGCGCTGCGGATGGGTTTCGGCATACGCGAGCGCGAGCGTCGAACCCCACGAACCGCCGAACACTTGCCAACGTTCGATCCCGAGTTTCTCGCGCAGCTTCTCGGTATCGGCGACCAGAGCCCAGGTGGTGTTGTCGACGAGATCGGCATGCGGCGTTGAGCGGCCGCTGCCACGCTGGTCGAACAGGATGATTCGATATTTGGCCGGATCGTGGAAGCGCCGCATGTTGGCGCTGCACCCGGCACCGGGGCCGCCGTGCAAAAGCACCACCGGCTTGCCATCGGGATTGCCGCACTGCTCGTAATACAACGTGTGGTGGTCGTCGACCTTGAGCGTGGCGTTGTCGAAGGGCTCGATCTCGGGATAGAGGGTGCGCATGCCGGCGGTTTCCCTGATTGCGATAGAACCAGTGTAACGGCGTCGGCGCCATCGGGCCCCGGAAGTCGTCATTCCCGCCTGCACGGGAATGACGGGCAAAAAAGCGCGACTATGCCGGTCTACGCCCTGCTGTTACGCGATCGCGGCCTTCGAGGTCGCGTGCGGTAGCAACGTCGACGAACCCGGCGTCGTGCAGCAGCGCACGCACCGTATTTCCCTGTTCCAGTCCATGCTCCAGCAGCAACCAGCCACCCGTTACAAGATGTAATGGCGCATCGCGAACGATGACGCGGATCGCATCAAGCCCATCACACCCCGACGCCAGCGCAGCCGCCGGCTCGAAACGCAGGTCGCCTTCGTCCAGGTGCGGATCGCCGACGGCGATATACGGGGGATTGCTCGCGATCAAATCAAAACGCTCACCCGCAAACGGCGCCCACCAGTCGCCATGGCGGAATTTGAGGTTGCGAATACCGAGCGCGGCGGCGTTGCCGCGCGCGATCGCGAGTGCGGCGTCGCTGGCATCGGTGGCGACCACGCGCGCATGCGGACGCTCGTGCGCCAACGCCAGCGCGATCGCGCCGCTGCCGGTGCCGAGGTCGGCAATACGAAGATCGCAATCAATCGGCAAGCGGGCCAGCGCGAGTTCGACCAGCAATTCGGTTTCCGGACGCGGGATCAGCGTCGCCGGTGTCACCGCCAGGTCGAAGGTCCAGAAGCCGCGGCGGCCAGTCAGGTAGGCCACCGGCTCGCCAGCGATGCGGCGCGCGAGCAGTGTCTCGAATTGCGCAGCCTGCGCCGCTCCGACGTCATCGCCCGCATGCGCGTACAGCCATGCACGCGAGCGGCCCAGTGCGTGCGTCAGAAGCAGTTCCGCGTCGGTCGCATCGATGTGCGCCCGGGTCGCCCGCAACAGCTGCTCCACCCGCATTGATTCGTTCGCCATCACCGCATCGTAGCCCGGGTTGCGTGCGGCAACCCGGGTTCCGCATCCAACCGCTTATGGCGCGTCAGCGCGCGTCGGAGCCCACGGCCGAACCGTTGGCACCTGCAGCAAACTGCAACGGCAGCCCCTTGCGCGCCTCGACCTGCGCTGCGCACAGATGGATCGCCTCGACCGTCTGCTTCAGTTCCAGCGGGCCGCCCTCGATCGTCTTCACACGCTCGACGAACTTGGCCTGCAGCGCGTCGGCCTCGGCCGCGCTGCACATGTCGGCCGAATACAGGCCCACCAGGGCGGCGCCGGCCGGCGCCAGCTTCGTCTCCAGTTCGCTGAAATGCGCATCGATCCATTGCCGCAGCGCCGGCCGCGTGGCGTCGGAATCGGTCTGCCCGCCAACCGCGGAGAAGATTTCGTTGCGACGCAGCAACCCTTTCTCGAACACCAGCGCACGCGCACGCTCGGCCAACTTCGAATCGGTGGCGCTGCCGAGCGCGCCGAGCAGCTGGCTGCGCAGCACTGCATCCTGGCTGGCGCGGAACTGCTTCTCCGCGGCATCGAACGCGACCGTGCCGCCGTCCTCCACCGCCACCGCAAGCGCGGTGCCGCGCAGATCCTGCGGCATCGCGTCCAGATGCAGCTGGCCATCGCCGGCCTTGTCATCGCCGACTTTGCCATCAATGCCAAGTCCCAGCACCGTGCGGCCCTGCTTGCCGAGTACATCGCGCACGGTCTTGTCCTTCAGCGTCTCGGCGAAGAAGCTGGCGAGGCTGTTGCGCAGCAGGCCGTCGTCATCGACTTCGCCGGGCTTCGGCGCGAGGCCGAGTTGCTGCAGGCGCGGACGGTAGATCCCGGCGACATCGGCGCGGAACTTCGCGCGCGCCGCGTCGTCACCGATCAGGCGCTTGGCCATCCAGTCGGTGCTGTACATGCCGGCGGTCACGGTCTGGCGCACGTTGGCCGCGGCGAACTGCGGCAACGCGGCCAGCAGTTGCGACGGCGACAATGCACCGGCGCCATAGGCGGCGGTCACCGAGTCGGCATAGACGCGCTGCTCACGTTCGTCGAGCTGAGCAAACGCGCCCGACAGCGATTGCTGCAGCGCTGGCGTGAGTGCGAAACGGTAGTAGCCGGTGCCGTGCGCATTCGGCATCACCCATGCGGGACAGCTCTGCGCCTGGGCTAGTTCGATCCGAGCCTGCTTGCCGGTAATGAGCGCCTTCTGCTCGCGCACAGTGCTGCCGTCGGCATAGCGCACCGTCACCGGGATGCCCCAGGTCTGCTCGGCGCTGGCGGTGGAGCCGATCGGCAGGTAGCGCTGCTGCGAAAGCACCAGCGTCGGCACCTTGCCATTGCAGTCGAGGTCGACCTTGACGAACGGCACGCCCGGCTGGTCGATGAAGCTGAAGAAGGCCTTGCTCACGCCTTCCGGATCGTTGCTTTGCGCGGCAATTGAATGGATCAGGTCGGCGCTGGTGGCGTTGCCGCGCGCATGCGCCTTGAGATAGCTGCGGATGCCGTCGCGGAATTTCTCCGGGCCGATGAAATTCTCGAACATCGCCAGCGTCGCCCCACCCTTCTGGTAGGTGATGCCGTCGAACGCCGACTGGATGTCGGTGAAGTCCTTGATCGGCTCGTGGATGCGGCGGGTGCTGGCTAGGCTGTCGGCGCCCATCGCGCCGAGCGCGCCCTCGAGCAGTCCGCGGTCGGTGTGCGCCTGCGGCTGCAGTTGGCCGTGGATCTTGTTGCCCATCCAGGTGGCGAAGCCTTCGTTGAGCCAGATATCGTCCCACCACTTCATCGTGACCAGGTCACCGAACCACTGGTGCGCGAGCTCGTGCGCGCTCACGCTCCAGAAGCTCTGGCGACGGGCGACCGGAGACGTCTCGTCCGGGAACATCAGCGTGTCGCGATA
>DASZZT010000085.1:0-5553 GCA_035543275.1 Luteimonas sp.
CAGGTCATCGAACGCCTGCACCGGCAAGCCCGCGACCAGCCAGCTCGGTTCGCGCCAGCTGCGGTCGCGGGCGGAAGAGAAGGCAGGCCGGTAACTCAGGTCGCCATGGGCCAGCCAGAAGTGCAGGGCGCCGTCCGCGGCGCGGTTCTCCGTGGTCGCGCGTTCCACCGACTGCGGGTTCCAGGCCGACAGCAGGCCGAAGCGGGTCGCGTCGGGAAACGCCGCCTCGACCGCCGGATCGACCGTGCCGATGCGCATGTGCCGCCATCGGCCGTCGCACTCCCAGCGATAGTCAGCGTCCAGATAGGCGCGCAACAGGGTGGCGGTGGTGGCCCGAGGTTCGATCATGATGTGACGGTTTAACCCGCTGGCGTGCATCCGTAAACTCCTTGACATCAGACCACGGGCCCGACCATGCCGACCACTGGATTTCCGCAGGTAACGACCAAGCTTCCCAAGGTCGGCACCACCATCTTCACGGTGATGTCGCAACTCGCGG
Organism: Luteimonas sp.; assembly: GCA_035543275.1. Lineage (GTDB taxonomy): Bacteria > Pseudomonadota > Gammaproteobacteria > Xanthomonadales > Xanthomonadaceae > Cognatiluteimonas. Next base: position 500 of record DASZZT010000085.1, read on the forward strand.
CCGAGCACCGGGCGGTCAACCTCGGCCAGGGCTTTCCCGACTTTCCCGTGCCGCAGCGGCTGGTCGACGAACTCGGCAAGGCCATGCGCGCCGGCCACAACCAGTACGCGCCGATGACCGGCATCCCGGCGCTGCGCCAGGCGATCGCCGCCAAGACCGAGCGCTGCTACGGCTGGCGACCGGATGTCGACAGCGAAATCACCGTGACCTCCGGCGCCTCGGAAGCGATCTTCGACGCCGTGCACGCGGTCGTGCGTCCGGGCGATGAAGTGATCGTGCTCGATCCTTGCTACGACTGCTACGAGCCGGCGATCGACCTGGCCGGCGCGCGCGCGGTGCACGTCGCGCTCGATCCGCAGACCTTCGCACCGGACTGGAACAAGGTGCGCGCGGCGATCACGCCGAACACGCGGATGCTGATGATCAACAGCCCGCACAACCCGTCCGGCGCGATGCTGACCGCGGAAGACATGACGGCGGTCGTCGACATCCTGCGCGACACCGATATCTGGCTGCTGTCGGACGAGGTCTACGAGCACATTGTGTTCGACGGCGCGCGCCACGAGTCGGTACTGCTTTATCCGGAACTGCGCGAGCGCGCGTTCGTAATTTCGAGCTTCGGCAAAACCTACCACTGCACCGGCTGGAAGCTCGGCTACTGCATCGCGCCGCCGGCGCTGAGCGCCGAGTTCCGCAAGGTCCACCAGTACAACACCTTCTGCAGCTTCGCCCCGGCGCAGCATGCGTTTGCGGCGATGATCGACGCCGAGCCGGAACATTACGAACAGCTCGGCGCGTTCTACGAAGCCAAGCGCGACCGCTTCCGCGAGCAGTTGCTGACCACGAAACTCAAGCCGCTGCCGGTGCCGGGCGGCTATTTCCAGCTGGTCGATTATTCCGACGTCGGCGATCTCGACGACCTTGCGTTCTGCCGCTGGCTGACGATCGAACATGGTGTTGCCGCGATCCCGCTGTCGCCGTTTTACGAAACGCCGCCAGCCGGCCAGCGCCTCGCGCGGTTGTGCTTCGCCAAGAACGAGGCGACGCTGGACGCCGCGATCGAGCGTTTACAGAAACTGTAGGAGCGCCCCATGCTTCTATGGAGCATGGACGCGATGCTTTGCGGACGGTTTCCGGTGACGTGCTGTCGCGTCCATGGGGCGCTCCTACAATGAAGGCATGAGACTGCAGGCATGAACGATCTTCGTATCTCACTGATACAGGGCGCCACCCGCTGGCACGATCCGGCCGGAAACCGCGACTACTACGGTCATCTCATGGCGCCGCTGCACGGCACCACTGACCTGGTCCTGCTGCCGGAAACCTTCACCAGCGGCTTCAGCAACGAGGCCATCCACGACGCCGAGACCATGGAAGGTCCGACCGTCGCCTGGCTGCGCGAGCAATCGAAAAAGCTCGATGCCGCGATCACCGGCAGCGTGCAGATCCGCGACGGCGATGGCGCCGGCTCTTCAAGAGTATTCAACCGCCTGTTCTTCGCCACGCCCGATGGCGGGCTGCAGCATTACGACAAGCGCCACCTGTTCCGCTACGCGAAGGAACACGAACGCTACGCCGCCGGCCGCGAACGCCTGACGGTCGAATGGAAAGGTTGGCGGATCTGCCCACTGGTCTGCTACGACCTGCGCTTCCCGGTGTATTCGCGCAACCGCTTCGACGTCGAACGTCCGGGCGGCCTGGACTACGACCTGCTGCTGTACGTCGCCAACTGGCCGTCGGCGCGCGCGTATCCGTGGAAGACGTTGTTGCGCGCCCGGGCCATCGAGAACCTGTGCTTCGTCGCCGGCCTCAACCGCGTCGGCACCGACGGCAACGGCCTGCATTACTCCGGCGACAGTTCAGTGATCGATTTCCTCGGCCATCCCCTGAGCGAATCCACCGATGAAGAAGTGGTCAGCACCACGACGCTCCCCGCAGCGGAACTCCTCGCGCATCGCGAACGCTTCCCGGCGATGCTGGACGGGGATGCGTTCACGCTTTCGTAGGGCGCAATAAGCAGAGCGCATTGCGCTGTGTTGCCCCGCACCAGAAACATCGGTGCAATACCCTTCGGTTATTGCGCCCCCTACTACGGCCCTGCCGTTTCCTTAACAGGCCGTGGTGTTAACTGCTGGTTCCAGCGGTTCGCGCCGCATCACCCGTCGGGGTGGCCATGAGAATGGACGGACGAGCGTTGTTGCTGGCCTGCGCGCTGGTGCTTGCTCCGGGCCTGTTCGCGGCACCCGAAGCGCCGGCACCGGCGGGCGGCGGTGTGTTGCTGCTCGACATCAAGGGCGGTATCGGCCCGGCCACGCGCGACTACCTGCAGCGCGGACTCAAGCGTGCCGCCGCCCGCAATGCGCGCGCGGTGGTGCTGCGCATCGACACCCCGGGCGGGCTGGACGCGGCCACACGCGACATCAACCAGGCCATCCTGGCATCAGAGGTGCCGGTGATCGCGTGGGTCGCGCCGGAGGGCGCGCGTGCGGCCAGCGCCGGCACCTACATCCTCTACGCCAGTCATCTTGCGGCGATGGCGCCGGCGACTTCACTGGGCGCGGCGACGCCGGTCTCGCTCGGTGGGCTGGGGCCCAGTCCCGCACCCGCTTCCGCACCCGATGAAAAGGAGCAGCCGGCCAATGCGCCGCCCAAGCAAGGGAGCCGGGACGCGAAGCCCAAGGCCGAGCCGCGCGAGGACGGCGACGCGATGACGCACAAGGTCGTCAATGACGCCGTCGGCTACATCCGCAGCCTGGCGGAACTGCGCCACCGCAACGCCGATTTCGCCGAGGCCGCGGTGCGCCATGCGGCGACGCTGACCGCGAGCCAGGCCTTGTCGCAAGGCGTGGTCGAGTTCATTGCCGACGACATCGACGCGCTCCTGCGCCAGGCCGACGGCCGCACGGTCAAGCTGCGCAACGGCAGCGTGGTCCTCGCGACGGCCGGCCGGCCCGTGGTCACGGTCGCGCCGGACTGGCGCTTCAAGTTGCTGGCGGTGATCACCGAACCGACCGTCGCCTACCTGCTCCTGCTGGTGGGCTTGTACGGCCTGCTGTTCGAAGGCTACAGCCCCGGCGCGGTCTTCCCCGGCGTGGTCGGCGCGATCAGCCTGCTGACGGCGCTGTATGCATTGCAGGTGCTACCGGTCAATTACGCCGGGGTCGCGTTGATCGTGCTCGGCGTGGCGCTGATGGGCGCCGAGTTCGCGATGCCCAGCTTCGGTTCGCTCGGGATCGGCGGTCTGGTCGCGCTGGTCGTCGGCTCGCTGATCCTGTTCGACACCGACGTGCCGGGTTACGGCGTGCCCGGGCAGCTCATCATCGGCATCGGCGCGGCCAGCGGCTTGGCGTTCATGGGGCTGATCTGGTTGGCCGCACGCGCGCGCAAACAGCCGGTGACCACCGGCGTCGACGAACTGATCGGCCATCAGGCGGTGGCGGTGCGCGATTTCGAAGGCCGCGGCCGCGTGCAGATCCGCGGCGAGATATGGCAGGCCGAATGCGCCGTGCCGGTCAGCCACGGGCAGCCGCTGCGGGTGCTGGCGGTGGACGGCCTGACCTTGCGCGTCGTGCCGGCCGAAACCACCGGCGCACCACATCGCACATCACTCGGAGGCAAGCCATGAACTTCATCCTGTATACCCCGGTGCTCCTGATCGCGCTTGTGCTGCTGGCCAGCGCGATCAAGGTCCTGCGCGAATACGAGCGCGGCGTGGTGTTCCAGCTCGGCCGCTTCTGGAAGGTCAAGGGGCCGGGCTTGATCCTGCTGATCCCGGTCGTGCAGCAGATGGTGCGCGTCGACTTGCGCACCATCGTCATGGACGTGCCGTCGCAGGACGTGATCTCGCGGGACAACGTCTCGGTGAAGGTCAACGCGGTGGTGTATTTCCGCGTGGTCGATCCGCAGAAGGCGATCATCAACGTCGAGCATTTCTACGAAGCCACCAGCCAGCTCGCCCAGACCACGCTGCGCTCGGTGCTCGGCAAGCACGAGCTGGACGAGATGCTGGTCGAGCGCGACAAGCTCAACGACGACATCCGCACCATCCTCGACGCGCAGACCGACGCCTGGGGCATCAAGGTCGCCAACGTTGAGATCAAGCACATCGACCTCAACGAGACCATGGTCCGCGCGATCGCCAAGCAGGCCGAAGCCGAGCGCGTGCGTCGCGCCAAGATCATCCATGCCGAGGGCGAGCAGCAGGCCGCCGAGAAACTGGTCGAGGCCGCCAAGCTGCTCGGCGCCGATCCGCGCGCGATCCAGCTGCGCTACCTGCAGACGCTCACCGAGATCGCGGGCGAGAAGAGTTCGACGATCGTGTTCCCGCTGCCGATCGAGCTGATCGACTCGCTCGTGACCCGGCTCAGGTCGGATCGGGGATAGCGTTACGTGACGCGGCGCTTGTGGAAATAGATCTGCTCCGCCCCGCCCAGCGCAGTGGTGGCGAGATCAGGGCCGTAGGATGCGGTGAGCTTGTGAACCGCATCGTTCGCGATTGATGCGATTCACTTCGTTCACCACACCCTACAAAGACGAAGGGCGCCATTGGTGCCCTTCGTTTTGAAGCTTGAGTCGGCAATCAGACGCTACGTGGACCGCCGCCACTACCCGGACGCCCGCCACTACGCGGCCCACCGGGACGTGGCGCACCGCCAGGACGCGGACCACCACCAGGTTTGCCGCCGCCTGGACGTCCACCCGGACGCGGGCCGGCATTCGGGCCGCCCGGACGCGGGCCACGCGGTTTGTCCCAGGGATTGGAGTTGCCGGGATTGGCGTGGTCGGACGGAAAGCTCGGCGCGTTGCCGGGATGGCCGTACGGTCGCGGGGCGCGCTGGCTCTGTCCGCTGCCGGGACCACCAGGACCGCGCGGGGCGCTGTTGAAGCCGCCTTCGCGACGCGGGCCGCGGTCGCCACCGGGAGCACCACCCGGGCCGCGCGGACCACGCTCACCGTAGCCGCCACCACCCGGACCGCGCTCGCTGCGGCCCTGATAGCCACCGCCACCACCCGGGCGCGGGCCACCCGGACCACGTGCGCCCGCGGGGCCACCG
>DASZZT010000086.1:0-1833 GCA_035543275.1 Luteimonas sp.
GCTGTTCTGGGCGGCGTTCGTGCTGACGCGCCCACTGGGCGCCGTTGTCGGCGATTTCCTGGACAAGCCCGCCAGCGCCGGCGGGCTGGAACTCAGCCGGTACACGGCCTCCGCAGTCCTGCTGGTGTTCATCGCGGCCTGTATTTTTTTCCTGCCGCACAGGGCAGCGTCAAAAGCTCACTGACCCTCGCCAGAAAAACGGAATCGGACCCCGGTTTTTTTGGCGGTCAAGCCATCGACTGCAACTCGAACGCCGGCCCCGGCTGCAGCCACGGCAGCAGCCAGTGGTCGAGCAGCAGGAATGCAAACAGCGCCATCAGGTAGACGATCGAATAGTTGAACACCCGCATTGCGTACAGCTCGTCGGGCGGGTCCATCAGCTTCCATGAGTACCACAGGAACACCACGCCCAGCACCAGTGCGCCACCGAGGTAGAACAACCCGCTCATGCCGGTCGCCCATGGCAGCACCGTCGCCACCACCAGCAGCACGGTGTACAGCAGGATCTGCCAGCGCGTGTACTCCACGCCGTGGGTGACCGGCAGCATCGGCACCATCGCCCGGGCGTAGTCGTCGCGGCGGAAGATCGCCAGCGCCCAGAAGTGCGGCGGTGTCCACACGAAGATGATCAGCACCAGCAGCAATGCATGCGGATGCAGCTGGCCGGTGACCGCGGCCCAGCCCAACGCCGGCGGCGCGGCGCCGGCGATGCCGCCGATGACGATGTTCTGCGGCGTGGCGCGCTTGAGGAACACGGTGTAGACCACCGCGTAGCCGATCAGCGCGGCAAAGGTCAGCACTGCGGTCAGCGGGTTGACCCACAACGCCAGCACCGCCATCGACAACGTCGCCAGCACCAGTGCGAACAGCAGCGCCTGCCGCGGCGTCAGCGTGCCCGACACCAGCGGTCGCCACGCGGTGCGCGCCATCTGCGCGTCGATGCGCGAGTCGAGCAACTGGTTGATCGCCGCGGCGCTGGAGGCCGCCAGCCAGATACCGAGCGTGCCGAGCACTGCCTGGCGCGGCGGCGGCAGTCCCGGCACCGCCAGGAACATGCCGATCACCGCGGTGAACACGATCAGCGCGACCACGCGCGGCTTGGTCAGGCTCCAGTATTGGCGGATGGTGGAGGCTTGCATCGCAGACATGGTTCAGTCCGGCGCGCGTATGCGCGCCAGCAGCCCGACCAGCACGAACAGCAGCAGCGTCGCGCCGGCGTTGTGCAGGACCGCGACGTGCAGCGGCAACGCGAGCTTGACGTTGGCGATGCCGAGCCCGACCTGCGCCAGCACCAGCCCGCCAAGCAGCGCACCGGCACCGCGGATACCGGGCGTGCGCCACAGTCGCAGCGCCAGCCACAGCAGGTACACGAACACCACGCCGGCCACCATCCGGTGCGCGAGCTGGATCGCGATGCGCGATGCGCCATCGAGCACGCCGCCTTCGTAGTCGGCACCAATGCCACGCCACAGCACGAAGCCTTCATGGAAGTCATGCGGCGGCACCCATTGCCCGACGCACTTTGGGAAGTCCGCGCCGCACGCGAGCGCTGCGTAGTTGGCGCTGGTCCAGCCACCGAGCGCGATCTGGATGCCGAGCAGCACCAGTGCAATGACCAGCAGCGTGCGCAGGCGCGCGACATCGGGCAACCGGATCGGCAGGTCGGTTGCGCGCCAGGCCATCCAGGTCAGCAGCGCGAACGTCGCCAGGCCGCCGAGCAGATGGCCCATCACCACCACCGGCTTCAGCAACCAGGTCACGGTCCACATGCCGAGCAATGCCTGGAACACGATCACGGCGAGCGTCAGGGTCGATATGCGCGCGAGATCGAGG
>DASZZT010000087.1:0-3335 GCA_035543275.1 Luteimonas sp.
CGCAAGGGCGCGATCGGCTATTTGATGCGCTCGGCCGGCACCGGTTCGCACCGCGTCGCGCACACCGGCATGAGCCAGTTCGACGACGGCCTGACACCGGTGCCTTCCTCCGCATTGTCGAATCCGGACGCCGACCAGCTCGCGCGACTGGTCGCGCTCGGCCCGACCCGCGTGCGCGTCGCGCTCGATTGCGGCTGGAATGGCACCGCGACCTCTTACAACGTCATCGGCGAAATGAAGGGCCGCAGCAAGCCCGATGAGGTCGTGCTGATCGGCGGCCATCTCGACTCCTGGGATCCGGGCACCGGCGCGATCGACGACGCCGCCGGCATCGGCATCAGCATGGCCGCGGCAAAACTGATCGCGCAGCTGCCGCAGCGTCCCGCGCGCACCATCCGCGTGGTCGCCTTCGCCAACGAGGAACAGGGCCTGCATGGCGGCAACGCTTACGCCGAAAAGCATGCGGCGGAAGTCACGCAACATGCGATCGCCGCGGAGAGCGATTTCGGCGCCGGCCGCATCTACGGGTTCGATGCGCACGTGCCGGACTACGCACAGGCGGCGATGCAGCAGATCGCCACGGTGCTGGCGCCGCTCGGGATTGAATACATGGCCGGCAAGGGTGATCCGGAATCCGACATCGGCCCGTTCACCGAGCGTGGCATGGCATGGGCGTGGCTGGGTCACGACGGCACCGACTATTTCGACCTGCACCACACGTCCGACGACACCCTCGACAAGATCGATCCCAAGGCGCTGGCGCAGAACATCGCCGCGTATGCCGTGTTCACCTACCTCGCAGCTTCGGCTGACGGCGATTTCGGCAGCGCGCCGAAGATGGCGACTGCGACGAAATAATCTCAGCGCGACTGCTGCGCGCGCGCCCATTCGGCGAGCAGCACCGCAGTCGCCGCTGCGACGTTGAGGCTCTCGACTGCACCGCTGCCGGGAATCGACAGGCGCAGGTCGCAGGCGGCAGCGAGGTCCGCATCCATGCCCGCGCTTTCGGCGCCAAGCACGTAAACCAGGCGTTGCGGCAATGGCGTGCGGAACACATCCGCACCGCCGCGCACGACAGTCGCCGCCAGCGTGAAACCGGCGCCGCGCAATTGCGCCATGGCGTTGTCGTCGCGGCCCATGCGCACGAACGGCACCGCTTCGGCGCCACCTTCGGCGACGCGCGCGGCGGCGCCGGACAGTGCCAGCGTCGACGTCTTCGGCAACAGGATCGCCTTGACCCCGAAATGCGCCGATGCGCGCAGGATCGCGCCAAGGTTGTGCGGATTGCCGACGCCATCGAGCCATAGAGCGCATAGCGGACCATCGGGCAACTCGCGCAACCACGTCGTCAGCGGCTGCGCTTCCTCGCGCAGGACATCTGCGACCACGCCTTCATGGTGCGAGCTTGCCGCCAGCTTCTGCAGGTCGCCTTCCTCGACCACGCGATAGCCGACGCGGTTGTCCACGCACCACTTCAACAAGGGCTGCAGCTGCGGGATCCGCGCCTCGCTCAGGTACAGCTTGCGAATCGCATCGGGCCGGCGCGCGAACACCGCGCGCACCGCGTTCAGGCCGTACAGCCGCAACTCGGCGTCGCGGCGCGCGGGCGCCTGCTCGACGGCCTCTCTGGGCTCACGCAGCGTGCGCGGTTTCCACGTCGATGGCGGTTGCTCACGCATGCCCGCTCACCGGTGGGATTTCGGCCTCGAGTTTCGTCAGCGCATGCGCCACCGCTTCGGGCGAATGCGTGAATCGCGCCAGCAGGCTATAGAACGCGGGCACCGCGAACAACGACAACAATGTCGAAAAGGCGACACCGAACACAATCACCACACCGATGCTGGCGCGGCTGGCGGCGCCGGCGCCAGTGGACAGCATCAGCGGCGTCGCGCCGCAGATCATCGCCACCGAGGTCATCAGGATCGGACGAAAACGCACCGATGCGGACTCGACGATGGCCTCGTTGACGCTGCGCCCTTCGTCGCGCAACTGGTTGGCGAATTCGACGATCAGGATGCCGTTCTTTGCCGCCAGTCCGACCAGCATGACGATGCCGATCTGGCTGTACAGATTGAGGCTGGCCCCCCACAGCGAAAGGCCCAGCAGGGCGCCCAGCATCGCCAGCGGCACGGTCAGCATGATCACCAGCGGATGCAGGAAACTCTCGAATTGCGCCGACAACACCAGGAACACCACCAGCAAGGCCATGCCGAAGGTGAAAAATATCGCGCTCGATGCCCGCATGAACTCGCGCGTTGCGCCCTTGTAGTCGATCTGTGCCTCGGGCGGCAGTTCCTCCGCGGCCATCGCACGCACGTCGTCGAGCGCTTGCCCGATCGGGTAACCGGGCACCAATCCGGCACTGACGGTGATCGCGCGCAAGCGATTGAACCGGTTCAACGACCCAGCCTCCGCGGTCTCGCTCAACGTGACCACACTGGCCAACGGCACCAATCCGCCGGTGGTTGCGGAACGCACATACAGTCCGGTGATATCGGCCGGTTCACGTCGATGTTCGAACCCGGCCTGCAATATCACGTCGTACTCTTCGCCATCGTCTTCGTAAGTGGTCGCGCGACTGGAGCCCAGCATGGTTTCCAGGGTGCTGCCGATCTCCTGGACCGATACGCCAAGATCCGCAGCACGCGTCTTGTTGATGTTGACCTGGATCTGCGGACGGGTCTCCTTGTAATCGGAATCGACATTGGTCATGTTCGGATTTTGTTCCATCCGCCGCAGCATGCGGTCGCGCCACTGCACCAGCAACTCGTAACTCGGCCCCCGCAACACCACCTGCAAGGGTTGTCCGCCACCGCGCACCAGACCTTGCCGGACTTCCGCCGACGTCCGCACGCCCGGCATGCTTTGCAGCGCCTTGCTCACGTCTTCGACCACATCCTGCGTGCTCTGGTCGCGATCACCCCAGGGCTTGAGGAACGCGGTCGCATTGCCCGACTGCATCTCCTGGCTGCCGCCGAACCCACCCGGCAAGCGGGTAATGACGCGATTGATCGGCTTGCCGTCGCCGACGTACACCGCCATGCGTTTTTCCAACTCTGCCATCTGCGTGACCATGTAGTCGTAGCCGGCTCCTTCGGGCCCGGTGATGTTGACGCTGAAATCGCCGCGATCCTCGGCCGGCGCCAATTCCGACGGGATCCGCAGGAACAGCAGTGCGCTGATCGCGAAAATCGCCAGCATCCCCCCGGCCAGCCACCAGCCGCGTCCGATGGTCTTGCCCACCAGACCGCGGTAACGCCCGGTCAACGCATCCAGTCGGCGGTTGACCCAGCTGTTGAAGCCACGCTTGCCCGTATGCGGGCGTAGCAGGATCG